>JANMQW010000313.1:0-3205 GCA_031370725.1 Novosphingobium sp. | reverse complement strand
CCCGGCGCTCGCCGCGGGTGATACGATGGTGCTCAAGCCCTCCGAAGAATGCCCCGGCAACGCCGCGATCTTCGCCGAAATCCTCCACGCTGCGGGCGTTCCCAAGGGCGTGTTCAATCTTGTCCAGGGCGATGGCCCGGGCGTGGGCACCGAAATCAGCCGCCACCCCGATGTCGATATGGTCAGCTTTACCGGATCGACCCGCGCCGGGATCATGGTCGCCAAGAACGCGGCCGACACGGTCAAGCGCGTTCATCAGGAACTGGGCGGCAAATCGCCCAACCTGGTCCTGCCCGACGCCGATTTCGCCGTACACCTGCCCGCGGTCGCGATGGGCCCGCTGATCAACACCGGGCAAAGCTGCATCAGCCCGACCCGCGTGCTCGTCCCGCGTGAGCGCGAGGCAGAGGCGGCGGCGTTCTACACCGCGATGTATTCGGCCACTCCGGTGGGCGATCCATTGCAGGAAGGCAGTCACCTCGGACCCGTGGTCAACAAGGCGCAGTACGACAAGATCCGCGAACTGATCCAGTCGGCGATCGACGAAGGCGCAAAGCTGGAAACCGGTGGTCCCGATCTGCCCGCCAACGTCAACCGCGGCTTCTACATCCAGCCGACGGTGTTTTCGGGCGTGACCCCCGCGATGCGGATCGCGCAGGAGGAAACCTTCGGCCCGGTGGCGACGATCATGGCCTATGACAGCCTTGAACAGGGCATCGAGATCGCCAACGACACCGCCTATGGCTTGTCGGCGGCGATCACCGGTGATCCCGCCAAGGCCGCCGACGTGGCCGGCAAGCTCAAGGCCGGGATGGTCGCGATCAACAACTGGGGGCCGTCGCCGGGCCTGCCGTTCGGTGGCTACAAGCAATCGGGCAACGGCCGCGAAGCCGGGCTTTATGGGTTGCGCGATTTCATGGAAGTGAAGTCGATTTCAGGGTTGCCTGCTTGATTTAAGTTTTCGAGTTGGAATGTCGGGACCGGCGGCGCGAAAGTGCCGCCGGTTTTGTTTTGACAGTTGGAGGTGTTGCAAAACCTCACTCATGGAATGCCATGAAATCGCTTTCCGCCAAGATGCGTATCGATTGACCCTTGCCAATCAACTGTTCTGCCTTCCGGTGCTTGGTGCTCTTGGCTTGCCCCGCGAGTTTCGACAGGTCCTGATCACCGACCACCAACAGTGTGGTATTTTTGGTAACGCCGGGTTCGACTGCCGCTCCAAGTTCGTGCGCCCTATGGGCAGCGTCCTTTCGAGCGATACAAAGTGCACCCGTAAACACCACTGATTCTCCAACCAATGGCCCATCACCGTCACCCATTCGCCGGACCGAGTTTCCCGTGCCGCTCAGTGAACGCTCGACTCGTGCAAACCAGTCTTCAATACCCATGCCAGTGTCGGCGATTGCGCGGAGCAAAATTAGTCCGGCGGTTCGGGCATCTTCTGTCGCGTCATGATGACGAAATGAGATGCCCAACCGTGAGGCCAGTGGGGCTAATCCAAAACCTGACTGTGCGACGTCCGGCCAAGCCCGACGCGCCACTCGTGCAGAGTCCAACCACCGACATGTTAGTGGGGAGTGATCACCTGAAAGACACGCTTGGCTCAATGCCACCCGGTCGAAATGAGTGTGACAAACCGTGACAGCATCCGTGGTGAACTGGAATAGCTCTCTGTGACGTTCGGCAAAAAATGGCTGTCCACGCACGGTCTGCTCGTCGATACGATGGATACGGACATTGATTGGATCGAAGTAATCGCGCGGGTCCACTAACCAGCTGATATGCTCAACCTCACGACCATCTTCAAAACGCACTGCGCCGATTTGGCAAATGCTGCCCATAAAGCTGTTGGCGGTTTCGACATCGATTGCCACAAAGTTGTTCATGCGCTCCTCCTTGCAGCCACAATGCCACGCAAAGCGTCTGTCCGGCAACGATTGGAATCCTTTGCAGGATGAAACTCGCACAACCAGGCTTGACAATACGAACCGTATCGGTTACATACCCGCCCGCAACGGGTGCGGAGGCGGTTAGCGCTTCGTTCTCCACCCCCGCTTGGCGGTCGGGGCTCGGCGCTCTCGTTCGACGCATTTCTTTGGAAATGCTTGGGCGGTGAGCGCCGCATTGCTGACGGACATCGGAAGCGGGAGCGATCGGCGCCCGCGTTTGGCAGGGGAGCCAATCCCCACGGTCTGACGGGAGGGTGCGAGCCGAACCGTCGCCGTCCGCTGTCTCAGGTTGAATGGGCGAGTTTTGTGCGGTTCCTCGCCCGTCGTTCGCCCACGATTATCGCCCAGCCACGCTCGTCCGGCTCGAGCACCAACGCCCCGGCCGTCGCCCGTTCGCGTTGTTTTCCCTTGGCGTTATCCCGCGTTCGCCGGCGGGGGATGGGCTGTGCCCATTTGGTTTAAGCGGTGACGCGAAGAGCGCGGAGAAACTTTACCCCAACTTCGTCATTCCCGCGGAAGCGGGAATCCAGTTCCAGCGCCGAAGCTGGGTTCCCGCTTTCGCGGGAATGACGAGGAGCAGGTTGGGTCGCCAGCGCTCTGCGCTTCCGCGTCTCCGCGCGAAAAAAACCTCAATAATCCTTGCTGACTTTCACGTTGACGCTCTCCTGGCCCACGGTCGAGATGGTCGCCAGCAGCGCGAGCCACCTCGTCACGCGGAACTCCAGCGAAGTTGCGCTGTAGCCCTGGCCGTCGGTGACCAGTTCGACGAAGAACCGGCGGCCGAGGTATTTGCCCACCGCGATCGAAGTGCCGCGCCCCGTCACCGGGTCCGATCCGACGATCCGCAACCGGTCCAGCCCGATCGCGCTGCGCAGTTTGTTGATCGGATCGAGCCCGCCGCCGCCGCTTTGCAGGCTCGCCACCGCGGCGCCCAGTTGCAGCGCCTCGACCGCCGAGATGTTGGTGATCGAGCTGCCGAACAGCAGGCGGCTGAGCACTTCTTCTTCGGGCAGCGCGGGGGTCGAGCTGAAAGTGATGATCGGGCGCAGCGCGGTGCCGCCGATCGCGATTCGGGCGGACAGGTTATCGACGTCGGCCTGCGCGGCGATATCGAGCTGCGGGTCGGGCGGATTTTCACCGAGGAAGCGGATGCGGCCCTTGCTCAGCTCGAAGCGCTTGCCCGCAAATTCATAGCCGCCGCGAACCAGATCGGCCTGGCCGAAGATCACCGGCGCCGCGGTAGTGCCGCGCAGGCG
>JANMQW010000280.1:0-3702 GCA_031370725.1 Novosphingobium sp. | reverse complement strand
CTGCCCGGTCCGCGATTCGAGAACAAAGCGCTGCTCGTCGCGCGTGTCCGCGAAGCGTTGGAACAGCAATCCGCTCAGCGTTGTCATGACGTTACGAACCTGCACTGCAAAGCGCGACCGCCGCCAGAGGGAGCAGGGCGCGGCGCGCGCGTCAACCCGCAGCAGGCGTCAGGAGATCGTAGACGTCGACCTCGCCCATCCCTTTGAGCGCGACCTTGCGCGGCGGGGCGAAGGCGTAGGAATCGCGCACCAGTTCGAAAGTCGAGGCGGACACGGCGATGCCGCCCGCCGGGGCGATGTCCTGGAGGCGGCTGGCGAGATTGATCGTATCGCCCCAGTAATCGTAACTGATCCGCTTGGCGCTGATCACCCCGCCGATCGCCGGGCCTGTGTTAATCCCCACATGGAGCCGGACATCGACCCCGAAAGCGTGCCCCAGATCCTTGGAGCCCTCGATCAGGTAGCACGCGAAATCGAGCGCCGCCTTGGTTGGGCGCGGGGGCCGGGTCATCGCTCCGCTGACCGCCATGTAGGCGTCGCCGATGGTCTTGACCTTGTCGAGCCCGAACAGATCGACGCCCTTGTCGGCATAGGCGAAAAGCGCGTTGAGCAGTTCTACCACGCGGCGCGCAGGCAGGGTATTGGCCATCGTGGTGAAGCCGACCACATCGACAAACACGACCGCCACCTCGGGATATTCGTCGGCCACTGCCTGGCCCAGGCGCAGCCGCTCGGCCACCGCGCGCGGCAGGATGTTTTCGAGCAGGTTGTCAGACTTCATCCGTTCGGCATCGAGCTTGACCCCGGTTGCGAAGAGCGCGCGCGCCTTGTCGTCGATCGCCCAGTTGAGGTAGAACATCAGGATCGCATAGGCGCCGTAGAACACTCCGGTATAGAAGACCGAACTGCCGCTCTCCCCATCGAGCACCAGCGCACCGAGCAGGTACACTATCGAGGCCAGGGTCAGCCCGAAGAACCGCCGCACCGAGGCGGCAAAGGCCAGACAGGCGAACGCAAGCGCGACCATCACGTTGTAGCTGAGCAGCGTCCCGAAGGTCCATTCTGAGGCACCGGTCGCCGCGAACACTTTCGCCGCATGATACAGCCCGGGCTGGGCGAGGATGAAAAGCGCAAGATCGGCCAGGCGATTGGTCGGATAACCCGGTCGGCCCGCGTACCAGCTGTAGGCGATCAACAGCGGGATGACCGAAAAGTGTCCGAGCGCGACGCCGCGGACGGCGTCCCAGGCGATGAACAGCGGGTTGAACAGCGAATAGGTGGCGAACATGGCCGCCGCGATGATCGCCATCGCGCGGGTGAAGCGGGCTTGGCGAAGCCGCTGCTCCAGGCGATAGCGGTCCTCGACCCGCCAATTGGGGAAGCGCTGGAAGACGAGGCGGACGAAGGCATTCAACCGCAAACTTTCGGGTTTGCGACCCCGATGCGGTCGCTAACTTTGCCCCCGCGCGGCCCGCCGTCAAGCGGCGAGACGAAACCCAGTCAGCCCTTCGAGGGCTCGAGCACGCAACCCCAGCCTTCGTGATAGGTCGCGGTGGCGGCGCCCATCAGGGGAAAGCGCGCCGTGACCGAACGCGCATTGCGGTCTTCGCTCAGAGTGACCAGCTCCATCCCCGGCTCGAAATCCTTGGCGCAATCGTTCAGCGAGCGCCCGCCGGCAAAGCGGCACGAACAGCCGACATGGGCTCCGTACGCCGCGCCGACGCGGGCGAAGCCGGTGAGCGGGCGCCAGAATGCGGCAAGCAGCGCGGCCAGCGCGAGGAACGCGACGATGGCCCACACGCGGCGGCGGCGGGCTGGAGGGACGGGCTGTGCGGCGTGCTTTGCGGTTGCCATGCGGATCCGGTTGCAGCAGGGGCGGGCGCAATGGCCCAAGTTCGCGCGTCCCTTATCCTCCTGCTGTCGCTGGTGCCAGCGCTTTGCGGCTGCGCGCCGGACGCGCCGCCCGCGGTCGCCCCGTTGAGTTTGACAGCGCTGGCCGCGGTGCGCGAGAATCCCGGCGTTCCGCGCGCGGCCCTGGCCCGCCGTATCGACGCGCTGTTCACAGGGTTGCCGGAGGATGAAACCCGCGCTGCGATCGTGCTCCACGACGGGCGTATGATCGCCGAACGTTATGCGCCCGGCTATCATGAGAACACCCGCTTCATCAGCTGGTCGATGGCCAAGACGGTGACCGCGGTGATGATCGGAATGCTGATTGCCGACGGACGACTCAAGCTCGATCAGCCCGCCCCGGTCCCCGCGTGGCAGCGCCCCGGCGACCCGCGCGGCGAGATCACCTTGCGTCAGTTGCTCCAGATGCGTTCGGGGCTGCGCCACACCGAGGCGGGGGACCCGATCTACGAATCGAGCGAAGTGCGGATGCTGTTCCTCGACGGGCGCGACAATATGGCGGCATGGGCCGAGGCCCAGCCGCTCGAGGCCGAGCCGGGGCGGCAGTGGGAGTATTCATCGAACACCACGGTGATCCTGGCCGACATCGCCACCCGCGCCCTGACCCCCAGCACCGATCCCGCGCAGCGCCGCCGGGCGATGGCCGATTTTCTGCGTAGCCGCCTGTTCGAGCCCGCCGGAATGACCAGCGCGCTGCCCGAGTTCGACCGTTCGGGCACGTTGATCGGCGGCAGCCTGATCCACGCCACCGCGCGCGACTGGGCCAAATTCGGCGAGCTGCTCCGCAACGGCGGCGCGGTCAAGGGCGCGCAACTGGTTCCGCGGGCGTGGATCGAGTTCATGACGACGCCCAATCCGCGCAACCCCGGCTATGGCGCGCAGACCTGGCTCAACCGGCCTCAAAGTGACAGCGGCAAACCCGAGTTCCCTGGCGCTCCGGCCAGTGTGTTCGCGGCGCAGGGCCATCTCGGCCAATACGTGGTAATCGCCCCGCGCCAGCAGCTTACCGTGGTCCGGCTGGGGCGCACCGACGAGGACAGGCTGCTCCCGGTGCGCGAGCGGATCGCGCGGATCGTGGCGCTTTACGCGGGCGGTTAGAAGGAAAAACTGCCCTCGACCACGGTCACGCACGGCCCGCCAAGCCATGCGGTTTCGCCCTCCAGCCGACACGTCAGATCGCCGCCGCGGGCCGAGGCCTGGTGCGCGGTGAACTCGCTGCACCCCAGCAGGTCGGCCCACAGCGGGGTCAGCACCGCGTGCGCCGATCCGGTCACGCTGTCCTCATCCACCCCGGCACCGGGGACGAACACCCGGCTGACCACATCCGCCCCGCTGGCGTGCCCCGCGCCCCGCGCGGTGCAGATGAACTGGTGATCACCCAGCGCCGCCAGCGCGGCAAAATCGGGGGCTAACGCGGCAACCTCGGCGGCGCTGGCGTACAGGAACACGTTGTAGCGATCCGGGCTGCGCCAGACTTTTTGCGGAGCCGCACCGCCCAAGCCTGCCACCGCATCGGGCCACTCGCCAGGTTCGACCCCGATCGCGGGCAACGCCAGCGCATAGCCGACAGTTTCGCGCCGAACCTCGAGCAGCCCGGCCTTGCGGGTGCGGAACACCACCCGCTCGCCCCCGTCGCGCCCCAGCAGGACGTGGCCCGAGGCGAGCGTGGCGTGGCCGCACAGGCGTACCTCGCACGCGGGGGTAAACCAACGCAGCTCCCAATCGGCCGGGCCACTGTGATCGCGGACCAGAAACGCGGTTTCTGCAAACATGTTTTCCGCGCCGATCGCG
>JANMQW010000271.1:0-3536 GCA_031370725.1 Novosphingobium sp. | reverse complement strand
CGCGCATATCACGATGCACCTTTCCGGCCGGGCGCAGGACAAGATGTTCGCGCGTGCCGCCGAGCGTTTCGTGGCCAACTTGCATCGCTGGGGGCGGGGCGAGCCTGTCGAACCGCGGTTCGATCTCGATCTGGGATATTGATTCGATTACCGGCGTGACTCCGCCTTCGGGCTTTGTTAGGCCACCGTCCGGCGGGTAGTTGGGGGCATTCGACATTCCTTCGCCGGCCAGGGTTGCGCAGGTTCAAAACCCGGGGGTGCGCGTACGTAATGCGCTGCTTCCCTGCTTTGCGTAAGGGAACGAGCGAATGGCCGATGCGGGCGCCAAGGTAGGCCAGAAGGCCTCCGATCTTTTCATCCAGTGCCTTGAGGAAGAGGGCTGCGAATATATCTTCGGGGTGCCCGGAGAAGAAAACCTCGATTTCCTCGACTCGCTGTCGCGCTCGAAGACGATCAAGCTGATCCTGACCCGACACGAACAGGGCGCCGGGTTCATGGCTGCCACTTATGGCCGCCACACCGGCAAGACCGGGGTGTGCATCGCCACGCTTGGGCCGGGGGCAACCAACTTCGTCACCGCCGCAGCCTATGCCACGCTCGGCGGGATGCCGATGCTGATGATCACCGGGCAGAAGCCGATCAAGAAATCGAAGCAGGGCCGGTTCCAGATCCTCGACGTGGTCTCGATGATGGGGCCGATCACCAAATATACCCACCAGATGGCGGCGAGCGACAACATCCCCAGTCGGGTGCGCGAATGCTATCGTCTGGCCGAAGAAGAAAAGCCCGGCGCGACGCATATCGAACTGCCCGAGGACATTGCCGATGAGCACACCGATGCCCGGCCGCTCAAGCGCAGTATCGTCCGCCGCCCCAGCGCCGACCCCAAGTCGGTCCGCCAGGCGGTCCAGGCGCTGGAGAACGCCAAAGCGCCGATCCTGGTGATCGGTGCGGGCGCCAACCGCACGATGACCGGGCGAATGCTGCTCCAGTTCATCGAGAAGACCGGAATACCATTTCTCACCACCCAGCTCGGCAAGGGCGTGATCGACGAGCGCCATCCCAAATTCCTGGGCTGTGCGGCGCTCTCGGCGGGCGATTTCGTCCACCGCGCGGTCGAGGACAGCGATTGCATCGTCAACCTGGGTCACGACGTGATCGAGAAGCCGCCGTTCTTCATGCGCGAAGACGGCCCGATGGTGATCCACGTCTCGTCGAAGACCGCCGAGGTCGATCCGGTCTACTTCCCGCACATCGAGGTGATCGGCGACATCGCCAACGCCATCTGGCAGATGAAGGAAGACATCGTCCCGTCGGGCTCGTGGAAGTTCGACAAGATGCTGAGCTATCGCAAGGCCGAAGTCGACCACACCGCGCCACTGGCCGCCGATGCGCGGTTCCCGATCTTCCCGCCGCATCTGGTGCAGACGATCCGCGATGCGATGCCCGACGACGGGATCATCTGCCTCGACAATGGGGTTTACAAGATCTGGTTCGCGCGCGGCTACACCGCCTACCGCCCCAACACCGTGCTGCTCGACAACGCGCTGGCGACGATGGGCGCGGGGCTGCCATCGGCGATGATGAGTTCGATGGTCTATCCCGACCGCAAGGTCATGGCGGTGTGCGGCGACGGCGGGTTCATGATGAACAGCCAGGAGATGGAAACCGCTGTCCGGCTCAAACTCAACATCACCGTTCTGATCCTCAACGACAGCAGCTATGGCATGATCCGCTGGAAGCAGGCCAACATGGGCTTTGCCGATTTCGGCCTGACCTATGGCAACCCCGATTTCGTCAAGTACGCCGAAAGCTATGGCGCCCACGGACACCGCGTGGAGAGCGCGGCGCACCTCAAGGAACTGATCGCGCATTGCCGCGATACGCCGGGGGTGCATCTGATCGATTGCCCGGTCGACTATTCGGAGAACGACCAGATCCTCAACATCGACATCAAGAAGCTGTCGAAGGAGGCTTAGCATCCTTCGAGACGCGTCTTTGCGGAGCTCAGCCGCTCCTCAGGACGAGCGGAGGTTTGTAATCGCCCGTTCGTGGTGAGGAGGGACTGAGCAAACGCGAAGGCCCGTCTCGAACCACCACGCCCGGCGCTCGGAGAATGTGATGGTCCAGCTCAAATCCAACTACCCGCTCTATCTCAACAACAAGGCGGTGCAGCCCAACTCATCGCTCAAGGTGACCGACAAGTTCACCGGCGAAGTTGCGTTTACCACCGCGCTGGCGACCCCTGACGTGATCGACGAGGCGATCGCCGGGGCGGTGCGCGCGGCCGAGCCGATGGCGCGGCTGGCGAGCTATGAAAAGCAGGGCGTGCTCGACCATTGCGTCAAGCGGTTCCGCGAGCGGTTCGACGAGCTGGCCTATTCGCTATGCGTCGAGGCAGGCAAGCCGATCGCCGACAGCGAAGGCGAAGTCACCCGCCTGATCGACACCTTCCGGATCGCCGCCGAGGAAGCCACGCGCAACTATGGCGAGGTCCAGCCGCTCGATATTTCGGCGCGGGCCAAAGGCTATATCGGGATGTGGAAGCGCGTGCCGATCGGGCCGTGCAGTTTCATTTCGCCGTTCAATTTTCCGCTCAACCTGGCCGCGCACAAAATCGCCCCGGCCATCGCGATCGGCTGTCCGTTCGTGATGAAACCCGCCAGCCTGACGCCGTTGGGCGCGATCATCATGGGTGAGGTGCTGGCCGAGTGCGACGTGCTGCCCGAGGGGGCGTTCTCGATCCTGCCCGCCAGCCGCGACGGTGCCGACCTGTTTACCACGGACGAGCGGCTCAAGCTGCTCTCGTTCACCGGCTCGCCGGGGGTGGGCTGGGAGCTCAAGGCCAAAGCGGGCAAGAAGAAAGTCGTGCTCGAACTGGGCGGCAACGCCGCGGTGATCGTCGATCATGACGCCGATCTCGACCATGCGCTCGCCCGGATCGTGTTTGGCGGGTATTACCAGTCGGGCCAGAGCTGCATCCACGTCCAGCGGGTGATCATCCACGAGGCGGTCTATGACCAGTTCCGCGACATGCTCGCCGCCAAGGTCAAGACGCTGGTTATGGGCGATCCCAAAAAGCGCGAAACGTTCATCGGCCCGATGATCTCCGAAAAGGAAGCAACCCGGCTAAAGGGGTGGATCGACGCGGCGGTCGCGGGCGGGGCGAAGCTGCTCGCCGGCGGCGGGCGCGAGGGCGCGATGCTCGAGGCGACGCTACTCGAAGGCTGCTCGACCGACAGCGATGTCTACCGCGAGGAAGCGTTCGGCCCGGTGGTGATCCTCAGCAAGTTCAGTGAGTGGAAGGCCGCGCTCGACGAGGTCAATGATAGCAAATTCGGCTTGCAGGCCGGGATCTTCACGCGCGATATTCACAAGGTACTCGAAGCCTGGGACCACCTCGACGTCGGTGGAGTCTGCGTCAACGAGGTCAGCTCGTACCGCGTCGACAACATGCCCTACGGCGGGGTCAAGGATTCGGGGCTGGGCCGCGAAGGCGTGCGCTTCGCGATGGAGGACATGAGCGAGATCAGAAA
>JANMQW010000236.1:0-5908 GCA_031370725.1 Novosphingobium sp. | reverse complement strand
CTGCCCGTTCAACCTTCTCTACTGGCGCTTCATCGCCCGCCATAAGGTTCGTTTCGCGCGCAATCCGCGCATGACGCAAATGGTGGCAACCTGGAACCGCTTCAGCGCGGACAAGCAGGCGCAGCTATTGCGTGATGCCGAGGCTTTCCTTGCCACCCTTGCCTGATCGGCAGCGGTCCGAGCAGTATTTGACCTGATCCCAGTCGCGTGCCCATTTCTTGCGCCAGGCAAACGGGCGAGCGCAAGCAAGGCAGATCTTATTGGGCAGGTCACCCTTGCGGACCATTTTAGCCATCGCCGAGTGCCTCGCTAACCATCGAGCGAACCGGCAGCCGCGCCCCCAGCTTCACCGCGAGTAGAGCCATTCCGCTCACTTTGCGTTGCAGAAACAGGGCATCCGCTGGCGGAATGTGCCATGTTGCCCGGTCGGCCACGATCGTCTTGGCATGGCGACGCAGTTGCTCCACAAACGAGCGGTCGGCAAAATCGAACAAGCCGGGGCGGCCGAGATGCGCGATCAGGACTTCGATCATCGCATCGAGTGCTAGAGCGTGGCGCTGCAAGGCCAGTGGGGAAATAAATCCCATCCCCACAAGGGCAGCGACCAGCGCCGCACGATCCTCTGCCAGACCGGCCTTGAGCAACTGGCGATACCCCGCAATCGTATGCTCCGGCACGGCGCGCGCCGCGCCAAAATCGAGCAGTACGATCCGTCCTGTGTCTGCCTGCCAACGGTAATTCGCGAAATTAGGATCGGTTTGCATGAAGCCGAACTCGAACATTTCGCGCAACAGCAACCCCAGCAGCGCGCCCATCGCCTTGTCGCGCACCTCCTGCGACGCACTGGCCAACACTTCGATCGGTTCGCCCTGCACGAAGTCCATCGCCAGAACGCGCGGGCCGCTCAGTTCAGGCAGCGCAGAGGGCACCACGAAGTCATCCGTTCCCGCCAGCAGCTCGCGATAGCGCTGCATCTGTGCAGCCTCGCGAATGTAGTCGGCCTCCTCGTGCAATTGCCGCTTGGCCTCCGCGAGCAGCGGGGCAACGTCGAGCGATGCGGGCAACAGCCCCGACATGCGCAGGAGGGTCGAGACATTGTCGACATCCGCATCGATGCTGTCGGCAACGCCGGGATACTGGACCTTGACCGCAATCACCTGCCCATCGTGCAAAGTTGCGCGATGCACTTGCCCGATCGAGGCGGCTGCGACAGGTCTCGGCTCGAACCGGGCAAAGCGTCTGCGCCAATCCGAGCCCCACTGGGCGATGAGCACCTGGTTGAGCTGCGCGGGCGGCATGAAATGGGCGGCATCGCGCAAGCGAGCCATGATGATCGTGAGTTCTGCGGGTAGCACGTCGCCCGCATCCATCGAGATCATCTGCCCCAGCTTCATCGCCGCACCGCGCAGCCGCGAAAGCTGCTCGGTCACCCGAAGGGCATTGCCGGGGGTCAGCAGCAGGTCGGACAGCTGTGGACGCTCGCCCCGCGCCAGACGCCGCGCGCCCTCTGCCAGCACGCCCCCGGCCACGCCGCCCGCCAGCTGGCCAAAGCCCGCTAGGCGCGAAAGCCTTGCGCTGGGCACTTTGCGATAACGGTTATCCGTCATCGCACCCACGCCTGCAAACGTGGACGCACCCGCAGAAATGCTCGATATGCCGCATCCAATACGCGCCCGACCAGCGGCCATCGCGCCACAAGCCCCAGCGGGCGCAGCATTGGGATAGCACGCCACATCGCCGCAAACGCTGCCGCGCCCGACAGCATCACTCCATTTTCCATGGCATGGAGACGCGCCAGCATCGCCGCGCGATCCAGCGGGCACGTCACCGAAGGGTCCGCAGCATCGACAAAGTTAATCCGGCCAGCCCGATCAAGCCGCCGCATCAGCGCGATCTCATGAGCGCACAGCGGACACGCACCATCATGCCAAACGGTGAGACCGGGGATCGCGCTATACGTTGTTGGCGTTGGGGCGATCGAATTTTGGTGCATCCAGCGGCTTGTCTGCACCAGCCGGGCTACTTGTACGACCTGCACTTTCGGGAAACGACAAAATCCCTGCACCAAAGCCCATATTGGCGGACAACCGCGTTTGTGACCATCCGCGGTGATGTCCAAAGCCTCCCTCCCACGCCCGCTTGTCGCTTTCGGCCTTGCTGGCCTGTTGCCGCAGGCGATCTGCCTCGCACTGGTAATCCAGGGCGGCCCAGAGCGCTGGATGGCGTTGGCGGCGGCATGCTTTTACGCCGCGATCATCCTGTCGTTCCTTGGCGGTATGTGGTGGATGGCAGGGTTGCTGTCCGGGCTGCGCGAAGGCTGGGTCTATGGCGTGGCAGTAGTCCCCAGCCTGATCGGCCTGGCGGCGCTGCTGCCATGGAGTGCAGGATGGAGCTGGCCGGGGCCATCGTTGGCAGTGTTGGCGCTGGTGCTTCTTGCTAGCCCGCTTGTCGATCGCGCCCTTGCGCGGCACATCGCCTTTCCCACGGGCTGGCTGAAACTGCGGGTCATCATGACTGGCGGGCTTGGCCTCTTAACCATGATCATTGCGGCTGCATAAGCGTCGATAACGCCCTCACGTCAGTGCATAAGCCTAACGCCGTTCAGTGCTAAGCTGCGAGCACGCCGGCAGATCAAAAGACCTACGGACCGACGCCCCAACGATCGTAAAGTGTGGGGGGTATTTTTCGGGAAGGTCGCAAAAACAGTCGGACGAGGTCCGGCCAGCGGCGAAGGGAAAACACCGCTGGCCGGGTCGCTTACGGCATCAAGACCGCGTCAACGACGTGGATGACACCATTGGACTGGATGACATTGGGGATGGTGATAAGAGCCTTGCCGCCCTTGGCGTCGATCACCTGCCAGGCAGCGCCAGCCTTGCGGAACCTGAGCTTGCCGCCTTCAACCGTGGTCAGCGTGGCCGTGCCCTTGTGGCGCATCGCCATTGCCTTGATCTGGCCCGCGGTGATGCGGCCAGCGACGACGTGGTAGGTCAGGATCTTGGTCAACGTGGCCTTGTTCTCGGGCTGCACCAGCGTTTCCACCGTACCGGCGGGAAGCTTGGCGAACGCAGCGTCAGTCGGCGCAAAAACGGTGAAGGGACCCGCAGAGTTGAGCGTGTCAACGAGCCCTGCTGCCTTGACCGCGGCGACGAGGGTGGTGTGATCCTTGGAATTGACCGCGTTCTGAACGATCGTCTTGGTGGGATACATGGCAGCCCCCCCGACCATCGGGTTGTGTGCGGTCGCGGGAACGGCGGCCAGCGCCAGTGCGGCGGTGACGGCAAGAAGGGTGGTCTTCATCGAAATATTGCTCCTGTTCGGCCCCCAGGGGTGAGCCGACCGGAGATACGAGCGTCACCCGGCAGCGGATGCAGCGAGGGTCAAATTTTGCTGAGCGCCCCGCTTGCAACGAACGGCCCAGTCGGGCGCCCGGTCGGAGAACCGCCCAGCGGCTCGAACGAAATCACCAGCGTTGTGCCTGCTGCGATCGCCTGCCCCGTCCTGGCCTCGGCAACGACGGTATTGCCGACAACGTGAAACAGGCCAAGCGGGACTGGCCGATGGCCTTCTGTCACGGCCCAAAGCTGCGCACTTTGGCCGGCCGGGATAGGCATTGGGCCGGGCATGCGGACGACCATACGCGTCGGGTCGTAGTATGCCGGGAGCGGTGCAGTTTTGCCATCGGACAGCGCCATGGCGGCCACCAACTGCGCCTCAAGTGCGGAGACTGGGGCGACGGTTTGCGGGTCGCCGGGACGCACGACCATAACGGCGGCCAAGGTGGCAGCGACCAAGCTTGAAGCCAACGCAAAGGACCGCCAGAGGCCAACCCGGGCGGAGCCGCCAGCCATTGTGCGATCGAGCTGCGCTTCTACCCGTCCAGCCACACCAACGGGAGCGGCGCGGTCCTGGCTGCGGGCAAAGAACGTAGCGAAATGGTCGCGCCATTGCTGGACTTCGCGAGCGAATGCGGGATCGGCAAACTGACGGCGAAGCGCAATCGCTCGTTCTTCGCCGTCGAGGACGCCAAGCGCGAGTTCGGCGGCGGCGACGTCGGGATCGGGCAAGGTGGGTTCTTCATTCGGATGCATCGAGGCAATCCTTGAGGCGGATGAGGCCGCGCCGCACCCAGCTTTTCATGGTACCGAGGGGTACCGCCTGGCGCTCGGCGATTTCGGCATAGGTCAAGCCGTCGAAAAAGGCTGATCGGATTGCGGCGCGCTGGCGTTCGCCAAGCTGGTCTACGCAAAGATGGAGGGCGCGCTCGCTTTCGTCCACGAGCATCGTGTCGATTGCACTGGGTTGGTCGTCGACAAGCTCCGGAACTTCGTCGAGCGGAGTATACAACGCCCTGCCAGTGGCGCGGCGCCAATCGATCGCGCGGTTGCGCGCGATGGTCGCGAGCCAGCTGATCGGCGACGCACGCCCGGGCTCGAACGCCCCGGCGCGCCTCCAAATCGTCAGATAGACGTCGCTCAACACTTCCTCCGCAGCCTGCCGGTTGTTGCAGATACGCAAGATCACACCAAAAAGCTTCGAAGAGGTCAGCTTATAAAGGGTCCGGAACGCCGCACGGTCTTCCTGCCCGGTCGCGACCAGCGCTTCTACCAGCCGCGCGCGGGCTGCAGGGTCGGCGGCGGGGCGAATAACGGGGCGGTCCACGCGGCGCTACCTAAGCTGGGCGAGGGGCAACGGCAACGGCGTCGTTGCGCACCTGGCGCCGGAAAATCTAAAAATATGTCCTGGCCCGATTTCAGACACGCCATTTAACGCACCCCTCACCCGCTCGTTTACTCGCCGGCAGGAAAATAGCACTATTCATGCCAATACAGCAGGGAGACTGATGTTTGTGGCGACACGCAGTTTTACCGGGCTGGCGGCTGCGCTGTTCATCGTGCTGGCGTTGGGGTTCTGGTTCGATACCGATGCGCAGATCGCGGGGGAGGCTTGACTTGAAAATTCTGCGCGAACTTGCCGAAATGGATGGAATGCTGGTGAGCGACAACGAACGCCTCGATGCGGCAATCAAGCAAAACCAAGACGCCCAGCGCCTGGGCGGGCACTATGGCTTGCCGCTGATGGTGTTCGACGGCGAACCCTTTTTCGGACAGGACCGGTTCGACCAGATGAAATGGCGAATGGAGCAGAAGGGGCTGGCGCGGCGCTAACCCCTGTTGTCCGACCAGCGCAAGGAAGCAGCGTATGCAGTACACCACGCTTGGCCCGTTCGCCCATGTCAGCCGCCTAACGCTTGGCGGCGGGGGGCTGGGGCAGATCTGGGGTGAAACCAGCCCCGATGAAGCGCAGGCGACGCTCCATGCGGCGATCGATGCCGGGATCACCCTGATCGACACCGCGCCCATGTATCGCGAATGCGAGCGCGAGATCGCGGCGGCCTTCGGCGGCAAGCTGCCTGCAGGCGTGCGCATCACCACCAAGTGCCAGCTTGGCGAAGTACCCGCCGGATCAGCGGCGACTTGTCTGGAGGCGTCGCTCGATGCCAGCCTGAAGGCGATGCGGATCGATCATGCCGACATCTTCTTCCTCCACAGCAACATCTGCGAGGATGAATTTGTCTTCGTTCACGGCAATGAATTTCGGGACCGGTTTGCGACGCCGTGGAGCCAATATGCGGACGAAGTCATCCCCGCTTTTGAGGCATTGAAGGCCAAGGGCAAGATCGGCGCGTGGGGGATAACCGGCATCGGCGTTCCTGCGACCATCCTCAAAGCGCTTTCGCATGGCATCAGACCCGATGTGGTGCAGTTGATTACCAATCTGATGGATTCAGCCGGTGCATTGCGGCGTTATGCCGAGCCCGAACGCGCGCGCGAACTCATCGCCGCGGCACAGGCCAATGGAATTGGCGTGATGGGAATCCGAGCGGTGCAGGCCGGCGCGCTCACGG
>JANMQW010000195.1:0-4050 GCA_031370725.1 Novosphingobium sp. | reverse complement strand
ACATTTTTGGCATCGGCGATGGAATTCGGATAACCTTGGGCCAACATTTCCGACTCCGGCGGGGGACAACGCCATGACGACCGTGACATTGTCAGCGACGCCCTTTGGCAACTGGTTTCATGCGACCGTGGCCTTCCCTCCCGGCATCTCGATGAGTTCCGCTCAGACATACCCGACGAGGTCCGAAGCAATCTCCGCAGCAGCACTCAAGTTACTGGATATGCCCGAGCGGATCGAACGGCTCGACATCGAGGACTTGGCACCGCTCCAGGCCTGACAATCTCCTTGCGTTGAGCGAGCCCGGGGATCGAACAAAAAAAAGGGAAGGAAGCCTGACCGGCTCCCTTCCCTGGATGCTGTCAATACTCGTCTGAGAGATGGCCCCTCACCGTTTCTACGACCCGGTGCGCCAGCTCGGGCGCCAGCGCGTCGTAGTCGCCCTCGTCGATGGCCAGATAACCGGCGTCCCGGTCGATAATGACGTGCTGGTTGAAGTAGCTGTGCAAGGCGCGCTGATGGGCGCAATCGAGTGCTGCGCAATAGGCGTCCCGGTCGGCTGTAAGATCGCCTTTAAAGTTGTGGCTGAAAGTGGTCATGATTGTCCTCCTGAAGGCTCCTCATCGAGCCTGCGAGGATCGCGATGCGGGGCGGTCGTCCGGGTCAGGGACCGCGCGGTACGCGCGGCCGCGCAGCGGCGATGGGGGTCACGATTTTTTCCGGCGTCGCGCCGATCCAGGCGGGAGCGCGCTGACCTCGCTGCCGGAAAAAATGGTGGGGCCACGTCGTCCTTGACGCGGGCGATCGGCCCGCATCAGACTTGGCCATTCGTGAGAGAAAAATATCCCAAGGGTGCGAGGAACGACTGCGGGTACGGCAAGGCCCACTTCCAACTTTTTCGGTTTCCTACATCCGAGATCGGCTGCAAGTACCTTCTTCGAAGGGGTCACACGATCGGCAAAGGATCGACCATGACCAAAGTCCGTGGGGGCGCACTCTACGCGCTCCGCAAGCTCCAAGACCAACGCCGCGAGCTCGACGCTCGCGAGGCGCAATTGACGCACAAGGCCGCGGGAGAACTGGGCCAGCTGTTGCTCGAATGCGGTGCCGAACACTTCGAGCCGGGCGAGCTGAAGGCGCTGCTGAAAGCGGTGGCAAAGCTTGGCCCGAAAGTTGCGCTCGAGCGCCTGTCGGCCTGATCAGCCGCTGCCCATGACTGGCGGCTGGCTCTAGCTCTGCAAGCACAACAATAGCCCCGGCAGATCGACTGCCGGGGCCGGGAGTTGCGGGATCACTCGTCGATGTCGGGGGCGCTTTCGTTGCCGGTGCCGCGTCCCTTGGTGAGGAAGTTGACCTCGTCGGCGAGGATCTCGCAGCCGTAGCGCTTGACCCCGTCCTTGTCGTCCCACTGGGTGTAGTGGATGCGGCCCTTGACCGAGACCATCTGGGCCTTGGTGCAGAACTGGGCGACCGACTTGCCGAGCCCGTTGAAGCAGGTGACGCGGTGGAACTCGGAGTCCTTGGCGGTGTATCCCTTGTCGTCCTTGTAGGTCTTGCCGTCCTTGTCGCGAGCGGGTCGATCGGTAACCACCGAGATCTGGGTGACAGTGGTGCCGCCGCCGGTCTCGCGGGTTTCGGGATCGCGGGCGAGGCGGCCGACGATGAGTGCGATATTGGTCATGATGACTTCTCCTGTGGTGTCGTTCCGAGAAACCATTTTCCGGCTCGACGAACCCGGACAGGGAGTTGGGCGAGGCAGGATCGCACCCGGGACCGCAGGACCCGGGGGAACCCCGAAGGTGCCGGGTGGTGCGGGCAGCCGGGCATCGCCCGGCAACACGGCCGGCGCCGCAGCGGGTTGCGCATCATGCAGCGGCTGGCTCACCAACGGGTTCGAACAGCGAGCGGAAAACGTGGTTTTGGAGAGGCGACCTTGGAATGAAAGTCTTGGCCCGATTCTCGCAACGTCGGTCCTGCTCGCGGCTTATTTGGCGCGAAGATTAGCTGGCCCCACCCTCCCATCCGCGCGTCCGATCGATTTTGCGATAGGGCGCAAAACGCTGACACGAGTACTCACAATTGGCCCAGGTTCCTGCGCCACGCAGTCTCGGCGGGTGGGGCGATAAATCGACACTGTGTCGAACCCAGACTGGGTCAGGATGTGCGCAAACAAGATCCAGAGTTAGCGCAAGTCTGCCCGGACAGGCACTCCACGGATGGCAACGGGGCATTTGGCGCGCAAAACAGAATTATCCGATCCAGATCATCATTGCATTTGCAACGCTTGCCATCAAAAGACCGCAGATCGCCTCGATATTGAGCCAGAGTCCGTTCGCACATCTTGGCCGAAGGTAATTCTCTTTCAAACACCGCCGGGCCCGAGCATACTCTTTTTCACTGTGGTCTCTTGGAGGACGAGCAGAATAACTTCAGGTTGTTAATCGGCGAGCACCGGATCTGCGACGTTTGTCGGCCCCATCACTCGCTCCGCCCCCCTGTGATTAGCAGCATCTCGGGCGTCGGTTTGTCGCGGAGCGCATCGAGCGCGAGAATATAACGGCGAATGGTGTCGACGCCTTTGGGCGTCAGCGAGAGCCAAATTACCCGGTGATCGCCTTTGGAAGTTGAACGAATGATCAGTTGTTCGTCCTCAAGTATGGCGATCCAGCGAAGGGCCGTAGTGGGCGGCACAGATGCCGCAACGCATGCCCGCTTCACCGTGGCGCGCTGATCGTACAGATCCAGCATGAAGAGTTCGAGCAGAATGTCCCACGCTGCTTCGCCGAAAAACCCGGCAGGAAGAAACCTCTCGCGCAGGCGTCTTCCAGCATAGATGTGCCGCACCTGCTTCATCCACCACTCGGGCTTGCGTTGTTCGCCTGGCGTCGGCTGATGCAAGCGCACCGGCATCACACTCTGGTCTGCCCCGTAAGCGATCGACTCGAGTTGCTTGGAGAGTTCGAGCAAGCGTTCGCGGATAGGCAGTGCGATGTCGCTCATGCCAGGCCTTCCCGAGCCATGCTGCACACCGCCCGCGCGGTGACGATCAGGTGATCGATCAGCTGTATTCCTAGGCTTTGGGCGATATAACCAACCTTGCTGGTCTCCTCGATATCGCGCGAGCTTGGCCGTGCGACCCCCGATGGATGATTATGCGCGAGCAGGATTGCTGCTGCCTCCAGTGTCATTGCGCGGTGAAATAGGCAGCCGAAGTGCGTGACCAGCGATCCCGCGCCGCCGCCGCCCAACAGCTCGTCCGCGATGTAGCCGCCGTCTCTGTCGGCGAAGACGACAAGGAGCTGCTCATGCGGCAGTCGCCCGAGCTTCGACTGGAGATAGCGATGCAGCGCAGGGTCGCTGCCATGAACTGGCGATCCGCGCATCGACGGCGCAAGTGCCTCTTGGGCAAACTCACGCGCCGCTGCAATCACCGCACCGGCTCCTAGCGCTGGCGGAACGGCCCGGTCGATCGCCTCCGGCGCTGCGTTCAGCAGCGCGCCGAGTGAACCGAACTTGCAAAGCAGCGCGTGCGCGTGTTCGCCCGCCCGCTGGGGGTCGAGGCCGACTAGGAGCTTTTCCAGGACAAGTCGGTTCCGTGGCGTGCCAGACGCCGCCGATGCAGCACCGTTCCCAGGATCACTGCGCATGAGATCAGCGCCGACGGGGCGATGTCCAGCACGAGATAGACCTGCATCGGTAGGGGGGTTTTGAGCAACCACGCCAGATGGGTGAACACGCTGATCAATTGGCAAGAGCTGGCCCATAATGGCCAATACCTTCGGGCTGAGAGCGCGACCGCGACCAGCGCCGCAAACCCGGCCAGGTCGATCACCAGGTGAAATTGGTCGAGCGATGTTGGATTATATCCAGCGAGCAAAACGTGAGCCACTCGATCGACCGCGATCATCCCTATGAGGACGGCCGCGACTATCCGTTCGGGCCCGCCACCGCGCCACAATCCAAGCACGATTGCTGCGATCAGCAGGACATAGACGATCATTACGACCATGCCCCACGTTCGGCGCGGTGGCGGGTTCGGTCAAGCGGCGAGCG
>JANMQW010000187.1:0-2238 GCA_031370725.1 Novosphingobium sp. | reverse complement strand
CCCGCGGTGTTGTTCATCGGGCTGACGATCACCGTGCTGATCATGGGCATCGCCTCGACCTTCGTCGCGCGGCTGATCCAGCGCTGGCCGTGGATCGCGTGGATCGGCCTGACGCTGATCCTGTTCGTCGCGGTGCGGATGATCCACGAGGGTTGGGCCGATCCGCAGCTGGGGCTCGGGCAATTGCTTGGTTGACCACGCACCAGTGAGACCGCGTACTGCGGTCATCACCGGGGCGCCCGGCGCGGGCAAGACCACGTTGCTGGAAATGCTGGCCAAGCGCGGCTGGCGCGTCGTCTCCGAGGCGGCCCGCGCAATCCTTCGCGAGCCCGGCGGAATGGCCCTGCGCGGCGACAATCCTCTGGGCTTTACCCGAGCGATGATCGAACGCGAGATCGCCGATCTCGCGGCAGCGCCTGATGACGGGCGCTGGACAATCTTCGATCGCGGTTTTTTCGACAGCGTCGCATTCCTGAATTTGTCGGGCAACCGTGCGTCGCCGATTGCAGTGCCGCCGTTGCGCTATTCGGGTCCCATTTTCGTCGTGCCAGCGTGGAAGAAGATTTACCATTCCGACGCCGAACGGATTCAGGACTGGAGCGAAGCGCAGGTCAGTGGCAACGCAGTGACCGCAGCATGGACAGCCGCCGGATACCCCTTGGTGTTCGTGCCTTTAGGGACGCCCCTTGAACGAGCGGTTTTTGTCGAGACGACACTGAAATCAAACTGAATTGGCGGCTTCCAGCTGCGCCGCCATCAGCTCCCACAGCTTGTTGATCGCCTTGAGCGGCCGGACCATAACCTTGAAGTCGCGGATCTTCCACTCGGGGTCGAACCCTATCAGGTCGATGCCGTTGATCGTGATCCCGTCGATCTCGGCAACGAATTCGAGGCAGGCCTCGTGACCGTCGACCAGTTCGCGGACATAGCGGAAATTGGCGTGGCCGCCAGGCGCTCCGAACACTTGGCCGGCCGCGGCGAGATAGGCGATGACCTTGGCTTTGCCCACCTGCGGCGTGTGGACCACGGGCGAGTGGAACACTGCGTCCTCGGCGAGAATTTCGTCCAGTTCGCCGGGGACGTTGCCCGCTGCCATCACGCGGTGCCAGTGGGCGAGGCCAGGGTTCTTGCTCATGCCGCTCTCCTGAAGCTATCGGCCCGCGCCGCGTCCCAGTAACGCGCATAGGGCGTGCTCGCGGGATCGGCCAGCAATTGGCCGTCCTCGAGAAACTGATAGACCCGGTCGACCGGCATGGCGCGCGCGCTGCTCAGCCGTTCGAACACGTCGTTGGGTTTGATCTGCCATGGATCTTCGAGCCCCATCGCGACCACGATCTCGCGCAGCCCCATAAGCGTCTGTTTGTGGAAGTGGGCAACGCGCGTCGCTTTGTCTCCCACCACCAACCCGCGCTGACGCCCGGGGTCCTGCGTCGCGATCCCGGTCGGGCAAGTATCGGTGTGGCAGCGCAGCGACTGGACGCAACCCAGCGCGAACATGAAGCCGCGCGCCGCATTGCACCAGTCGGCCCCCAGCGCCATGTTCATCGCCAGCCCCGCGCCCGAGTGGACCTTGCCCGCCGCGGCCAGGCGCACGTCTTGCTTCAATCCGCACCCGACGAGCGCGTTACGTGTGAGGATCAGGCCTTCGCGCAAGGGCATGCCGACGCTGTTCGACAGCTCGACAGGGGCCGCGCCGGTTCCGCCTTCGCCGCCATCGACGACGATGTAATCGAGCCGGATGCCACTTTCGCGCATCGCCTTCATGATCGCGAACAGTTGGTGCGGCTGGCCGATGCACAGCTTGATGCCGACCGGCTTGCCGCCCGCCAGATCGCGCAGCTTGGCGGCCCATTCTACAAGCTCGAGCGGGGTCGAAAACGCCGAATGCGCGGCAGGCGAGATACAGTCCTTGCCCACGGTGACCCCGCGCGCTTCGGCGATCTCGGCAGTCACCTTGGCGCCGGGAAGCACACCGCCGTGGCCCGGCTTGGCCCCTTGGCTCATCTTGAGTTCAATCAGCTTGACCTGCGGGTCACTGGCGTTTGCGGCAAAGCGTTCGTCACTGAAGGTGCCATCGTCATGGCGGCAACCAAAGTAGCCCGAACCGATTTCCCAGATCAAATCGCCACCGTGCGTGCGGTGGTGCGCAGAGATTGAGCCCTCGCCCGTGTCATGTGCAAAGCCGCCCAGTTGAGCCCCCTTGTTGAGCGCCAGAATCGCGTTGGCAGACAGCGAGCC
>JANMQW010000179.1:0-17551 GCA_031370725.1 Novosphingobium sp. | reverse complement strand
TGCGCCGCGAGCCCGAATTCGTTGGTGCGGTGCATGTCGCCGGTCTTGATTTGGACCTCGACCCGCATCGCCTGGCGATAGATCAGCGAGGTGTGGAGCCCGCGATAACCGTTGATCTTGGGGGTTGAAATATAATCCTTGAAGCGCCCCGGGACCATCTGCCAGGTCTGGTGGATCACGCCGAGCGCCTCGTAGCAATCGGCCGGTGCGGCGGTTATCACCCGAAACGCCATGATGTCGGTGATCTGTTCGAAGCTGACGTGGCGTTCGGCCATCTTCTTCCAGATCGAGAACGGGTGCTTTTCGCGCCCCGAGACCTCGACTTTGAGCCCCGCCTCGGCTAGCGCCTGCTTCAGTTCCAGCGCGATGCCATCGACCTGTCCGCCTTCCTGGCTGCGAATCTGGGCAAGCCGCCCGGTGATCGTGGCATAACCTTCGGGCTCAAGCTGCTCGAACGCGAGCAGCTGCATCTCGCGCATCCATTCGTACATCCCGACGCGCTCGGCCAGCGGGGCGTAGATATCCATGGTTTCGCGCGCGATGCGTTTGCGCTTGTCCTCGCTCTTGATGAAATGGAGCGTACGCATGTTGTGGAGCCGGTCGGCGAGCTTGACCAGCAGGACGCGCAAATCCTCGCTCATCGCCAGCAGGAATTTTCGTAAATTCTCCGCGGCCCGCTCGTTGTCGCTCAGCGTCTCGATCTTGGAGAGCTTGGTCACTCCGTCGACCAGCCGGGCGACTTCGGGGCCGAACAGCTTCTCGACTTCTTCGATCGTCGCGAGGGTGTCCTCCACGGTGTCGTGGAGCAGCGCGGTGATGATCGTTTCCTGATCGAGCTTGAGCTCGGTCATCAGCCCGGCGACTTCGACAGGGTGGCTGAAATACGGGTCGCCCGATGCGCGCTTCTGGGTGCCGTGTTTCTGCACAGTATAGACATAGGCACGGTTGAGCATCGCCTCGTCGGCGTCCGGATCGTAGGCTTTCACCCGCTCGACAAGTTCGTACTGACGCAGCATCTTCCCATAGATGGGGGGCAAGCGGCGATTGCGGCAAGGAAATTCCCGTTTGGCTGCAGCAACGTGGTTTATCCATAGTTACCAAATCGCAACACCCGCCGTGCCAGAACGGCGACGATGGACGATCGGACGGAGACATCACGGCACTGGAAAGGAGCCTTGCGCGATGGCGCGTGGCTCGATGCGAGGCGCGTGCGGGCTTATGCGATCATGCTGCTTGTCGCCTATGCGGCGATGCTGGTGCCGCCGTTTCTTGACGCGACGCGAGGGCCGGGGAGCGATTTTCTGGCGTTTTGGGGAGCTGCGAAGCTGACTGTCGCGGGAACGCCGCAGCTGGCCTACGATCTGGCCGCCGAGACCGCAGCGCAGGCGACCACCGGCATCTCCAGCATGATAGCCTACGTCAATCCGCCACCATTCCTGTTGGTTATCGCCCCGCTGGGATTGCTGCCCTATGCGGTGGCGTGGGTGGTGTGGGGCCTGGCCGGATGGGCGCTGTGGCTGCTGGTCGCAAGGCGCATCCTGCCGCAGGCGACGCTGGCGATCGCTGCATTTCCCGGTGCTTACCTCGCTGCGAGCCACGCCCAGAACGGGTTCTTGACCGGGGCGCTGCTGATCGGCGGGGTGCTGGCACTGCGGCGTTCGCAGGCACTGTCGGGCGCGTTGTTCGGGGCCTTGATCGTCAAGCCGCACTTGGCGCTGCTGGTGCCGCTGTGGCTTCTCGCCGGGCGCAAGTGGACCGCGATTGTCGCCGGTGCGGCCAGTGCGCTGGCGCTGTCGCTCCTCGCGCTCGCAGTATTCGGCGCCGACACTTGGCGCGCGTGGCCGGATAGCTTCGCTGTGAGCGCGGCGATCATGCGCAATGGCGACGCGGTATTCTGGCAGCGGATGGGTACGGTCTATTCGGCGGTGCGGCTGCACGGCGGAAGTGACGCGGCGCTGATCGCGCAAGGGCTGGTCACGTTCGCCTGCGCCGCGCTGGTAGGGCTGGCCTGGCGCAAGACCCACGATCCGGAGGCGACCGGCGCGCTGATGCTGGCCGCGACCGCGCTCGGCTCACCCTATCTGTTCGCCTACGATCTCGCGTTCCTCGCGCTGCCGGTGTTCTGGCTGGTGCGCGAAGGGCTTGCTCATGGCTTCCGGGCGTGGGAGCGGCTGGCGATCGTCGCGCTGTATTTCGCCCCGCTCGGCGCGCGCGCTGCGGCGCTGCCGCTGGGGCTGAACCTCACCCCGCTCGCCGCCGCTGCGCTGGTCGCGCTAGTGTGGACGCGGCTTGGCCCCGCGCGCCAACCGGCAAATTCGCGTGCGGTTTACGAAAAATTGTCCGCGCCCGCTTACTGCGCCTCCAACGCGACGGTGGGATGAGTATGGCGACCATGGCCAAAGTTCACGACGGCGAGGCGATTGCGGCGGGGTTGTGCGTCGCCGTAACCTGCGCGGCGCTGGCGCTGGCGCAATGGCGCGGCATCCGGATCGATTACGCCAGCTTTGCCGGTCGCTATCTGCTTGCCGCGGTACTGCTTGGGATCGCCGCGGTCTATCGCAAGCATAACCGCGCCCCGCGGATTTCATTGACGCTTGTCAGCTGCGCCCTGTTCATCTTCTACACCAACAGCGGCGCGGTGCTGAACTACACGCTGATCCCGCAAGGCGCGACGCCAATCGATCCGCTGCTGATCCGGGTCGATGCTGCGTTGGGATTTGACTGGGCGCGCTTTGCCGAGTGGGTTTCAACGCTGAACGAAGTGAGCCCTGCGCTGCGTTACGTCTATGTCAGTTCGCTGTTCCAGCTGGCGCTGCTGATCATCGTGCTGGGGTTCGCCGGGCAGCGTGTCGCGCTGCATCGGTTCATGCTGGTCGGCATGCTGTGCGGCAGTGCCAGCATAGTGATCTGGTCGCTAGCACCCAGCCTGGGCCCCGCGTCGCTGATGACGCTGGCGCCGGGGGTCGAGTTACGGCTCGCTCGCGTGCTCGATGCCGACTATACCCGCGAGGTCTTCGCCCTGCTCCGCGATGGGCCGCACACCGTCGATGCGGGCCACCTGATCGGCCTCATCTCGTTTCCATCGATGCACACGGGGATGGCGGCGATGGCGGTCACTTATTCTCGCCGCACCTTCGCGTTCTGGCCGCTGGTGGTCCTCAACGCGCTGATGGTCCCGGCGATCCTGATCCATGGCGAGCATCACCTGATCGACGTGGTCGGCGGGCTGACCTTGTTCGCGGTCGCATGGGCTTGGGTGCGCGTGCTGGTTCCTGGTGAGGATGCGCGGTTGGCAAACTTCAGATCCACACCGCTTCAGGCGGCAGGCTCATAAGGATCGCCTCGATGTTGCCCCCGGTTTTCAGGCCGAACAGCGTCCCGCGATCGTAGACCAGGTTGAATTCGGCATATCGCCCGCGCCATTCGAGTTGTTGGCGCTTGTCCGTCGCGTTCCATTCGCTCGCCATCCGCCGCCGGACCAGCTCGGGATAGACGCTCAGAAACGCCTCGCCGACATCGCGGGTAAAGGCGAAATTGCGCTCGAATGCGGCCGCATCCTCACACTCGAGATGGTCGTAGAAAATTCCTCCGACCCCGCGATGAACCCCGCGGTGGGGAATGTAGAAATAGTCCTCGGCCCACTTGCGATAACGTTCGTAATAGGTCGGATTGTGCCTGGCGCAGGCAGCGCGGAACGAGGCATGGAAATCGGCGGTGTCTTCCTCATAGGGCAGCGGCGGGTTGAGGTCGGCGCCGCCGCCGAACCACGCCTTGGTGGTTACCAAAAAACGGCAATTCATGTGGACCGCGGGGACATGGGGGTTGGCCATATGCGCCACCAGACTGATGCCGGTTGCGGTGAAGCCAGGATCCTCCGCCGCCGCGCCGTGGATCGTCCCTGCAAACTCAGGCGCAAACTGCCCGCGCACGGTCGAGACGTTAACGCCGACTTTCTCGAAAACTCTGCCCTTCATTACTCCGCGCACCCCGCCACCCGGATCGGGGTTGCCCTCCTCCTCACGTTCCCACGCGTCATAAGCGAACCCGGCGTCACTGCCGTTGTCGCGCTCGATTGCCTCGAATGCGTTGCAGATGCGATCCCGCAAGCTTTCGAACCAGGCACGGGCGGCGGCGGTGCTGTCTGTCCAATCGTTCATGCAACATCCTTTCGCGCATCGGGCATGCGCGCGCAAGATTCCGCTTGCCAGCAATTCGCCCACCCATAAGCTAGGGGTCTATGTGGCTGCTGAATCAAATGCTCACACGGGTAATCCGCACGGGACGCCTCGTCATCACCGATTACGACGGCAAGACATATGAATACGGCGCCGATCGGCACGGGCTGGACAGCAAGGGCCCGATCCGGGTGCGGATGGCGGACAAAGGCGCGGCGCGGCACATCGCACGCTATCCCCAGATCGGCGCGGGCGAAGCCTATATGGACGGGCGGATGATTATCGAGCCGCCGCACGACATCCGCGATCTGGTGCTGTTCGTGACCGAGAATGGCAAGCCCGGCGATGGCGAGGATTTCAAAGCCCACGGCTTGCTGCGCCGGGTCGCACAGGATTTGATTGCCCGGATCGACAGTTTCAACCCGCCGGGCAAGGCCGCGCGCAACGCAAAGCACACATACAACCTTACCCGACGCCTGTTCGAGCTGTTCCTCGACGAAGACCGCCAATACACGATGGCCTATTACCGCGATCACGCGGCCGGGACCTCGCTCGAACAAGCGCAGCTCGACAAGAAGGCGCACCTTGCCGCCAAGATGTATATCCAGCCCAATGCCGACAAACCCATGAAAGTGCTTGATATCGGCTGCGGATGGGGCGGGTTCGCGCTGTATCTCAACAAGCACTATGGCTGCGAAGTACTCGGCGTGGCGCTCGCCGAAGATCAGGTCGCGTTCTGCAAAGAGCGCGCTGCAGAACTGGGCGTGGCCGATAAGGTCAAGTTCGAGCTGATGGACTATCGCTCGGTCGAGGGCACGTTTGACCGGATCAGCACGGTCGGCCTGCTCGAACACGTAGGCACCCCGCATTATCCAATCTTTTACCAGCACACCAACCGCCTGCTCAAAGCCGATGGCATTATGCTTAGCCACAGCTGCGGCCGTGCCCAGGCACCTGGCTTCACCGACGCCTGGACCCGCAAATACATCTTCCCCGGCGGCTATATCCCTTCGCTCAGCGAACTCGTAACGCAGGCTGAGAGAGCCGGCTGGCAGGTGATGGACGTAGAGGCGATGCGCTTCCATTATTCGCACACGCTGGAAGAATGGTACCGCCGCACCGTGATGCACGAACGTGAAATAACCGAGCTTTACGACGAACGCTTCTTCCGGATGTGGCAATACTATCTGGCCGGCGCCGAACAGGCTTTCCGCAACGGCAAGATGGTCAACTGGCAAATGATCTACGTGAAAGACCGTAATGCCATCCCGATGACAAGGGACTGGATCGTGGAGGAAAGCGCCAGGTTACGGGCGAGCGATGTGGCGCCGGTGTGGCGGTTCGATCCGGGTTTGCGGGAGGCGGCGGAGTAGAAAGCGATGCGCGGGATAGTGCGAGCTGTAGTCGCCCAGCCGACCGACCCGGCAGGTCGCGGCAGGGTGCAAGTGACGATGATTTCGCCCGGATCGGGTTCAGAGCTCTGGGCGCTGACCTGCCTGCCACCATCGTCGGCCAGCGCGAAATACGCGGCGGGCGACACGGTTTGGGTGGCATTCGAACACGACGATCCGGCCCTGCCGGTGGTTATTGGGCGCGTGGCCAAGGCGGCACAACACCGCTAACCCTTCGCTGGGCAAGACGAGCGGTTACCCCGCCGCACGATCCCCCGCGGCGCCAACCAAGGCGGCTTCGGCGGCGGCGATATAGTCCCTCGTCAGGGGCAGCGCCCGGCGGTTGCGGGCAAACTGGATCTGATAGTTGCACAGGCCGCCGTTCTCGAACGCGGCGGTTGCTCCCGACAGATAGAAAATCCACATCCGGAAAAAAGGCTCGTCGTACATCGCGACGATTTCCTCGCGGTGTTCCAGACAGCGGGCGTACCAGGCTCGCAGCGTCTTGGCGTAATGCAGGCGCAGCATTTCGATGTCGCAGGCCAGCAGGCGCACCTTCTGGCTAGCCGCCACGGTTTCACTCAAGGCGGGAATATAGCCACCGGGGAAGATGTATTTGCGGGTGAAGGCGTCGGTCGTGCCGGGGTTTCCCATCCGGCCGATGGTGTGGAGCAGCATCACTCCGTCGTCACTCAACAAGTTGGCGCAAGCGCGGAAGAAGGTTTCGAACTGAGGCACGCCCACATGTTCGAACATGCCAACCGAGACGATCCGGTCGAAGGTTTCGCCGCGCGCGGGAAGCGCCCGGTAATCGACCAATTCGAACTCGACCCGGTCAGCAACCCCGGCGGCTGCCGCGCGCTCGCGGGCCAGCGCGAGTTGCTCCTCGCTCAGGGTGATGCCCTTGACGTGCACCCCACAGCGCTGTGCCAGATAAATCGCCAGGCCGCCCCAGCCGCAGCCGATATCGAGCACCCGCTGGCCCGGTTCCAGCGCCAGCTTGGCGGCGATGTGGCCAAGCTTTGCCTCCTGCGCCTGATCGAGGGTCATGTTGTCGCGCGCCCACAAGGCACAACTGTATTGCAGCCAGTCGCTGTCCAGGAACAGCTCGTAGAACGCATTGCCGAGATCGTAATGACGCGCGATGTTCGAGCGCGCCGAGCGCGCCTCGTTGAACGAATCGAACCGCCCGGCGAGCTTGTTCAAAATCTTGCGCGTGGGGCTTACCGTCCCAAAATTGCCACCCTTGTCGAATGGGCTGTTCTGCCGCAGCAGACAGGCCAGTCCCATCACATCGCCCTGCTCGATTATCAGCTTCCCCGCGATGAACGCTTCGGCGGCGCCAAGCCGGGTATCTAGCACGATCTCGCGCGCGGTTGCTTTGCCGATCAGGCGCAGGGTAACCTCGTCAAAGCCGGGAGCCAGCTTTCCGAAGGCGATCTCCCGGCCGTTGTGATGGATCACCCTGACCACGCCGCGCTTCACCGCGCCGCCAAGATAGCGGTCGAGCAACCTGTCAAACATTGCCTAGTCCCCTGCGATGACCGGACAGCCGTGGCGTCGGCCGAATGAGTTACGCCCCATGCAAGGCCGACAACGCGCGAACGGCCATCATGGAACAGAGAAATTCAGCGATACGCGATTACGCTTCGCTGTCCGACAGGTGCCGCAGACAAGTTCGCTCACGGCGGGATTGCAAATGCGAAAAGCGGCCCGGCGGCTGCGGAAAATCAAGCCGAAGCAGCCTCAACTCGCGGCCAGCAGCTCGTCCACGATCGAGCCGAGCTGGTCAAAGGTCAGCGGCAGAGCGCTGTGCGCGGTTTCATAGCCCTTGAGCTCGACCGGGACCAGGCCCGCGGGCACGTAGTAGGCGTCGGAAAGTGCCTCGAACAATTCCTTCGAGATCAGCACGTCGCAGCCCTGTTCCTTGGTCGCGGTCTCGAGCCGGAAGGCGATGTTCACGGCTTCGCCCATCGCGGTGAAATCGGCCGAGCCTTCGCTGCCGATGTTGCCAATGCTGGCCATTCCGGCGTTAAAGCCGGCCCCGAAGCGCAGCGGGTCGGCCAGCTTGAACTGGCGCTGGGCCATCAGAAAGATCTCCTGGTAGCCACTGAGCACGTCGAACGCGTTGACGATGTCGGCGCGGGCGATCGAGTTCGAGGGGTGGACCCAAACCGCCATGATCGCATCGCCGATGAACTTGCTCGACCAGGCGTTGTGCTGCTTGAGCAGCGCCCCGGACTGGCGGAAGATTTCGCCCATCAGCTCAGCCATCGTGCTGCCCAGCTTGGCCGAGAGCGGCGTATACCCGCGCAGATCGATCACCAGCACGCTGACGAGCTGCTGCTCAACCAGAAACTGGGTCCGCCCGGCGTTGGGATCGACCATTTTTTCGGGCGCGTTGGTCTGGACAAAGACGATTGATTGACGCCCGATCTGGATCACGTCGCCCGAATTGAGCTGGGTCGGCACCGAGACCGGGCGACCGTTGAGACGGGTGCCGTTGGTGCTGCCAAGATCGTTGAGAACGCAGCGGCCCGTGGCGTTTCGACGGATGATCGCATGCTCGCGGCTGGCCATCGTATCGGTGAGGACGACAGTGTTCGACAGCGAGCGCCCGAAGCCGCACACTCCCAAGCGCTCAACCGGCACTTCGAAGCATTGACCGTCGCTTTCGAAACGAACAAATGTGTCGCCTAGTTCCTTGCCCAAAGGTCCCCCAAATTCACAAGGTGCGAGACGCCGGACCCTAACGAATTGTCGGGGGCGTGCAAGCCCGCCATGGCGAATATCGCGGCGGGCCGCAGTGCTGTGTATCACCTCTTGCCGCAATTGCCCGGATGGCCAATGGTCTTGCGGCGAACGCAATGGATCGAGACGTATGGGATCGGCAGGACCAGGAAATGCGGATCGGTTTCCCGCCCAGAACGGCTCTCCGTCACGCGGTGGCGTAGTGCGCGCCGTCCTGCGCTGGCTGCTGGCGGCACTGTACCTGACCGCGGGGATTTTTCACGTCGCCCAGCCCGCGCCGTTTCTTGGGATCACTCCGCACTGGGTGCCGTTGCCTGCAACGGTGGTTTTGCTTACCGGACTGTGCGAACTGTTGGCAGCGCCGGCGCTGCTCCAGCCGTGGTCGAAGCCGCTGCGGCGTGCAGCGGGGATCGGCCTCGCGCTATACGCGATTTGCGTTTACCCAGCCAACGTCAACCACATGCTGATCGATCTGGCCAAGCCGGATCTTGGCCTCGGTCTCGCCTACCACATCCCTCGCCTGCTCGCGCAGCCGCTGGTCGTGTGGGCGGCGCTGTGGGCCGGGGAAGTCATCGACTGGCCATGGCGGCGGGCCCGGCTGGCGTAAGCGATTTCACTCTCGCCAACCTCTTCCCGGATGACGGCGGGTGAGTTGGCGCTGACACTTTGGTTCAGCTATCGTTCTGATAGTTTCAGGCAAACCAGCGATGTTGAGCAAGTCATTGCTTTATATGGAGTCTCGTCACGATGCGCATTAGTCGATTCCCCCTGATGGTCAGCCTCGTCGCGGCGCTTGCTTCGTGCGGTGGAGGCGGCAGCACCAGCAGTGCCCCGCCGGTCTCGGTTACCCCCGCCCCGACCCCGGGTTCAAGCCCGACGCCCACCCCGACTACCGCGTCCGCCGGCTGCTCGCTAAGCGAGCGCAAGGCCTGGGCGCTGGATCAGTTGCAGGAATGGTATCTGTTTCCAGAATCGCTCGATACCACCGTCAACCCGGCAAGCTTCTCCACGGTCAATGCCTACATCGATGCGTTGGTCGCCCCCGCGCGGGCCTTGTCGAGAGACCGCTTTTTCACCCACCTCGCGTCGATCTCAGAAGAGAACGCATTTTTCAATTCGGGATCGAGCGCGGGATTCGGCATCCGCCTGACCTATGACACCACCGCCCGCAGGGTATTCGTGGTCGAAGCATTCGAGGGAGCTCCGGCGCTCGCTGCGGGGATCGACCGCGGGACCGAAATCATCGCCGTCGGCACCAGCACCAGCAACCTTCAGACGGTCGACTCGCTGATCCAGTCAGGCGGCACACAGGCTGTGGTCAATGCGCTTGGCCCATTGACCGCGGGTACCACCCGCGTGTTGCGCGTAGTCACCAATGGCGTTTCCCAGGATCTGACCGTCACAAAGAGCGACTTCTCCCTGACCCCGGTATCGTCGCGCTATGGCGTGAAGATCCTCGATAACGGGGGCACCAAAGTTGGCTATATCAACTTGCGGACTTTCATCGACACCGCCGATCCTGCGCTGCGCAGCGCGTTTGCGACGCTCAAGAGCCAGGGCGTTACCCAGGTAATCGTCGATGTGCGCTATAACGGCGGCGGCCTGGTCTCGATCGCCGAGCTGTTTGGCGACTTGATGGGTTCGGACAAAATCGGTCAGGTGTTCAGCTTCACCACCTTCCGCGCCTCCAAATCGAGCAACAACGACACCGACAACTTCGGCGCACAGAGCCAGGCCATCGCCGCGACCAAGATCGCGTTTATCGGCACCACCGGGACGGCTTCGGCCAGCGAGTTGGTGATCAACGCGTTCACGCCGTACCTGCACGCTAATGCGGCACTGATCGGAACCAACACGTTCGGCAAGCCGGTCGGCCAGATCGCGCTCGACAAAGCCTCGTGCGACGATCGGTTGCGTCCGGTTGCGTTTCGGACGGAAAACTCGGCGCACCAGGGCGATTACTACACCGGGCTGGCGACTCGGATGGAAGCGACGTGCAGCGCGGGCGATGATTACACCAAGCAGCTCGGCGATCCTGCCGAGGCCTCGGTTAAGGTCGCGCTCGACTTCCTTGCCGGGCGCAGCTGCAACGCGATTGCGAGTGGCGGACAATCGCCGCTGGCGGCGGGCGGAGCGCGCAACCTTGTCCAACCCGATGCGCCGACCACGCTCCAGCGCGAGGTGCCGGGGGCATTTTAGAAAAGCGCCACCCGTGTTTGAGTCAAAAGGGGCGCCCCGTTTGGGCGCCCCTTCGATTTATAAAGCTGGCAAGGTTCAGGCCGGAATAGTTTCACGTTCCTGCGTGGCCTGGGCCATTTCGCGCCAGTCGAATCCCGGCGCCAGTTCGGCATCCTCCCAGCGATTGTTTTCCATCGACTGGAGCATCAGGCGGGCGCGGCGGCTGCGAGCCTTGCCCGACGTGAACGGGTTGTTTGCATCAGGCTCTCCAGCAACCATTCGGGCGATGAGCGCGCTGCGGTTGAGATTGAGCGCACGGCTGTCAGTCGGGTAGGCCAGCGGAACACGCGGCTCGTTCCATGCGGGGAGCGGGGTGAACGCTGGACTGACCAGCGTGGCGTACCGCTGCGGTACGGCGACGACAGGTTCGACGGACAGTGCTTTAGGCTCGAATGTGGCAACCGTATCGACCGGATCGATCTTGCGGCGGCGAGTCGCGGCGAACAAGCCGATGGCGCCCAGGCCCAGTGCACCCGCGAGACCGGCAAGCAGGAGCTCGTTTGAATTGTCGGGTGAGGTAGGCTCGACAGTAGCGACAGTCGGCCCAGCAATGTCGGCAGGCAACGCGTCGGCAGCGGCAACAGGAGTTAGTGGAGCGGCCGCTTTGAATGGAGAAGTTCCTTCACGCGGTACCGGCGCCGCAACGGCCGGGACTGCGCGGCTCGCTACCGCGGCCCGAGGCGCGGTGGTCCTTGCGGCGGTGACACCCGGTGCGGCTACTTCGGCTGCCATTGGTGCAGCCTGACTTTCCGGAGCCGGCGCGGCTTGGATGACAACAGGCGGCAGGACAATCACAGGAAGGGACTGTGCTACCGTTGCGGAAACCGTGGCATCGGCCGGGGCGGCGACTTCCTGAGCCCAGAGTGAAGTGGAGGACACCGCGAGAAACGCGGCAATCGCGGTTCCGGCGAAACGATGGGGGTTGGTACATTTTGTCATGTCAGGGCTGGCAATCCCCGTCCGCCTAATTCAGTTTCTGAAAACCGCAGTTTTCGGGACGAGGTGGGCGGTCGTGGCGATGAAGCGCACCCATTGGGGCAATTCTTTCAATCGGTTTAGCAAAGCGCCGGGTGGTTTTTCCGATCCGGTATCACCATGTTCGCATGGTTACGACACCCCCCGATCAAGGAGCAATGACATGCCGCAAGCCTGGTGGAACGGAACCAAGATCGCCGACAGTAACGCTACCGTGGTGGTCGAGCGCAACCACTATTTTCCGCCTGAGTCGCTCGACCAAACCCTGCTGCGCCCGAGCACAACCACGTCGGGCTGCCCATGGAAGGGCACTGCACACTATTACACGCTCGCGGTCGATGGCGCGGAGAACAAGGACGCCGCGTGGTACTATCCAGAGCCGAAGTCTGCGGCCGAAAACATTCGGGGGCGCGTAGCGTTCTGGAAAGGCGTCGAGATCCGCGACTGACGGATTAACACTGGTCGGCGCGAGCAGCGTGCTTCCGTTCACCTCGCCGCAATCGCCCCGAACAGGTCGTGCGCATCGGCGTCTTCGATTATCGCCTGCACCAAATCTCCGGGCTGCAGTGCTGCGGGAACGTTGCGCAGGAACACGTTGCCGTCGATCTCAGGGGCGTCGGCCTGGCTGCGCGCGGTCGCGCCGATGTCGCCGTCCTCATCGGGCGCACCGACCTCATCGACGATCACCGGGATTGTCCGCCCAATTTTCGCGGCGAGCTTGGCTGTACCGATGCTTTCGGTCAGCTCCATCAGCCGGGCATAACGCTCTTCCTTGACCGCCTCTGGAACCGCATCGGGCAACGCATTAGCCGCAGCGCCCGCCACCGGCTCGAACCGAAACGCGCCGACCCGGTCGAGCTGCGCCTCTTCCAGCCACTCGAGCAGATAGGCGAAGTCGGCCTCGGTTTCACCGGGGAAGCCGACCACAAAGCTCGATCGGATCGCGATTTCGGGGCAGATGGCGCGCCAGTTACGCAGCCGTTCAAGCACTTTGGCTTCGTTGGCCGGGCGTCGCATTGCTTTAAGCACTTTGGGGCTGGCGTGCTGGAACGGAATGTCGAGATAGGGGGTAAGCAGCCCCTGCGCCATCAGCGGAATCACCGCATCGACATGGGGATAGGGATAGACGTAGTGCAGCCGGACCCAGGGCGTCAGGCCATCGGGAGTCCGCAGCCCGCCGAGTTCGCGCGCCAGATCGGTCATGTGGGTGCGCACGGGGTTGTTGTGCCATTGGCGCTCCTCATGCCGCACATCGACGCCATAAGCCGAAGTATCCTGGCTGATCACCAGCAGTTCGCGCGTGCCCGCCGCGACCAGCTTTTCCGCCTCGCGCAGCACCGCGTCGATCCGCCGGCTGGCAAGCTTCCCGCGCAAGCTGGGGATAATGCAAAACGAGCAGGCGTGGTTGCAGCCCTCGCTGATCTTGAGATAGCTGTAGTGGCGCGGGGTCAGTTTGATCCCGCCATCGTCGGCGTAGGCCTGCGGGATCAGATCGACGTAAGGCCCTTGCCCTGGCGGCGACGCTTCATGGACCGCCTCGACCACCGCCTCATACTGGTGCGCGCCCGTCACCGCGAGCACTGCGGGGAACCGCGCTCGGATCGCTTCGGCCTCGCTGCCCATGCAGCCGGTCACGATCACCCGCCCGTTTTCGGCAATCGCTTCGCCGATCGCGGCCAGGCTTTCCTCCTTGGCCGAATCGAGGAACCCGCAGGTGTTGACCAGCACTACGTCGGCCCCGGCATAGTCGGGGCTCATCGCATAACCATCGGCGCGCAGCCGCGTGAGGATGCGTTCGCTATCGACCAGCGCCTTGGGGCAGCCGAGGCTGACCATGCCAATGCGCGGCGCCTGTTGAATCTGGGTGGGGATGATCTGGGTAGCCATGAAGGCGCGGCCCATAGGCGCTTTTGCCTGAACAGTCACCAACCGTGCGAAAGCCGGCTGATCGACAAGGCTGGCGTGCCGCCCCGCGCGCGGCTAAGCTTTTGTGGGGCGCCAAAAAAGAAAGATATTGCGATGGGTCCGGTCAACTGGATTGCGGTCGTCGCTGCTGCGATTGCCGCGTTTGCGATGGGCGCGCTGTGGTACGGTCCGCTGTTCGGACGTGCAAAGCTTGAGGAAGTGGGACCCGGCGGCCTTGCCGCGCGTAGCCACCCGGCACGGACGATGGCGATCACTGCGGCGATGCTGCTGCTGTCCAGCTCGATGATCGGCCACATGTTCGCCCGCGTCGGTGCCGAAACGCTTGGTGCCAAGCCGTGGCTTTACATCATGATGGCGGGCGGGCTGGCGTTGGCGTTCGTGGTTCCGGCGCTGCTGGTCAGTTACACCCACCAGCGCCTCTCGAGCCGCCACGCGCTGATCGATGCGGGATACTGGCTGGCCGCCTACCTGACGATGGGCGCGGTATTCTGGGTACTGGGTTAGAATCTTATTCGGCAAAGCTGTAGCACGGCACCGGCCGAGTGCCGCTTCCACGGTTATAGAAAAGACCTAAGCGTCGAGCAGATCCTCGTCCCGCTGCGTTCCCCGCCATGCGACGGTCAGCGTCACCAGCATCAGCGCAGCGATGATCGAAAACGCCAGCCATTCCCAATGGTTGTAGATCCACACCGCAATCGCTGGGGCGACAATGTAGGCCGCACCGTTGACCGCGGCGACCACGCCTGCCGACTGGCCCTGTTCGGCCCGGCTCACCGCCAGGCTGGCGCCGGCGGTAAAGCCTGGGCGGAACAGCCCGAAGCCGAGCGAGGCAAGCGCGAAGCCTGCTGCCAGCGAATGCAGGTCATTGCCCGCAGCGACGACTGCGGTGCCGGCCAGTCCGATCGTCATCCCCCAGATCGTCGCGCTGCGCGGACCAAGGTGGAGTATTGGAATAAGCCCCCATTGCGCCAGCAGCGTCGCACCCGCACCCGTCATCAGCACCAGCCCGACCGGACCTGCGCCCGCCTCAGGCGTCGCGCGCAGTCCGAGCCGGTCGAGCAACAGAAACCCCATCACGCCCAGCAGCATCGCCTGGGCATGACCGCCCAGCAACCCCACCGTCAGCCACGCGCGCAACCGCGGGTCGCGCCATTGGAGCCGACCGGGCTCGGCTTCAAGCGGATCGGCGGAGACCAGTTCGTCGGTGTCGCCATCGGGGTGATCGACCACCCGACGCGGGTTGGACGAGGCGCTGAACGGGGCGGCCATTACCTCGCCGCGGCCTGCGAAGCTGGGCGTATCATCGGGCAGGCGCAGGCGCAGCGCGATCAGTACGATTGCCGCGATCACCGCGAACGAGAAAAACGGGCTGGCCAGCCCCACGAACGGCAGGATCAAAAACGGCGCGAGCGCGGGGCCGAGCACGGTGCCCAGCCCGAAACTGGACGAGATCAGGCTCAGCGCCTGGGTCCGCTCGGCGCGGCTGGTGCGGCTGGCGACATAGGCCTGGACCGCGGGCGGCGCGGCCGATCCGAAGCCGCCGTAAAACGAGCGCGCGGCGGCAAACAACAGCAGCGTAGCAGTTGTCCCATACAGGCCGTGCAGCCCCCCAAACAGGATCAGCCCGCACAAGGTAAAGCTCAGAATAAATCCGACCAGCCCGATCGCCATCATCGCCTTGCGCCCACGCCGGTCCGACCGTCGCGCCCAAAATGGTGCCATCGTCATCCACAGCACCGCCGACCACGAATATGCCAGGCTGATCCAGAAATCGGGGACATGGAGGCGGGTACCGATCGAGGGCATCACGCTTTGCATCGCAGTGTTCCCCGCGGCGGTTACAAGCATCACCAAAAACAGCAGGGTCAGGCGATCGCGCGGCAGGCGGATGCCGGCCAAATCGTCATCTCCACCCCTCACCTTGCCGCTCGATATCGGTGGCCCGCTGTGGTGCATTTCCATGTCGGCGCGATTAGTCGCGCCCGGCGCGGCTTGCAATGGCCGGGCAAATTTGCCACGGGCGGCGCTTCACCAAAACGGGCCAAAACGGGATCGCAACCTTAGATGACCACTACCCAAACCGCGCCGGCGCCGCTGGCGACGCGGATCAAGCGCCGGATGGAGCAAGCGATGGGCCCGTGGGGCGTGTTCTTCAAAGGGTTCGTCAAGCACCCGGTAATGGTCGGTTCGATCATCCCATCAAGCCGCTTCACGATCACCAAGATGCTCGCCCCGGTCAAATGGGACGAGTGTGACCTGTTCGTCGAATACGGACCCGGCGTTGGCACATTCTGCCGCCCGGTGCTCGAACGGCTGCGCGGCGACGCCAGCCTGATAGTGATCGACACCAACCCCGATTTTATAGACTACCTGCGCCGCACGATCCGCGACAGCCGCTTTACTGCGGTGCTAGGCTCAGCCGCCGACGTTGAAGCGATCGTCAAGGCCAATGGCCATGACCATGCCGACTATGTCCTGTCGGGCCTGCCGTTCTCGACCCTTCCCGACGGGATCGGTCCGGCCATTGCGGCGGCCACCCACCGCGTGATCCGCCCTGGCGGCGCGTTCCTGGTCTATCAGTTCAGCGCCAAGGCGCGCGATTTCATGGCCAAGCACTTCACCCGGATCGATCGCGGGTTCGAAGCGATCAACGTGCTGCCCGTCCAGTTGTTCTGGGGCTGGAAGGACTGAACATCAGGTCGGCGCCTATTCGAACGTCGCGCTCAAATCAGCTGCGGCCGGTCCTGCTAACTGGCGATGGATCGCGGCGAGCACGCCGGCGAAATACACCACCCCCACCGCCCCCAGCGCACTCGAGAACACCGCGGCGATGATTCGCTGTGTCTCGCCCGAACTGGCAAGCGCCAGGATCAGCCCGACGATCATCATGATGATCCCCACGACAACTACGAACAGAATCAGAATCAGCAGCACAAAGCCGAAAATCCGCCAGAAGTTGCCCTGGGTCAGGCGCCACGAACGGAGCATCGCAGTCACCGGATTGCGTACGCCTTCGACTGCAATCACCGGGCCGACGAGGATCAGGCGAAACACCGTGAAGACCAGCGCCACCATAAACAGCAGCGCCGCCACCACCGCGAGGACTGGCGAGACCACTGCCGCCACGCCGATCAGAATACCCCCGATTAGGCTCAGCCCGATCAGCACCGCAAATTGCGCCGCCAGATAGCTCAGCGCGCCGGGCAGCGCAGTGCGGATCGCCTCACCCACCGTGGGGCGCGAACGGTCGCGCATCAGCGTCAGGATCGCGAGCAGGCCGACGATCTGGAACACCGCGCTGAGCAGGACGATCCCCCACGATTTGGCGTAGAACGCCTCCATCGCGGCGATCATCTGGTCGCTCTTCATCCCCGGCATCACCTCGGGCTCGCCCGCGATCACCGCCAGCGCCAGGCTGGGCAGCATGAAGAACACCCCGGCCAGAGCCAAAAGCACCTCGCGGTTAGCAGAGACGATCGCGCTCGCTTCCTTCCAAGCCGCGTTGGTATCGAGTTTGGCCACGTCGTTTTGCTCCCCGTTATGCCGGGCCTTGATAAGCGGTCGCTTTGCCGTCACGCAAGAAGCTATCATGCCAGACGCTGACACTTCACGGCTCGACGCCATTGAATGGCGCAGTGAAACGTCGCCGGTGCCCTATCGTCAGGCGCTCGCCGAGATGACCGCGCGCAACGCTGCAATCCAGTCTGACACCGCGCGCGAACTGCTGTGGCTCCTCGAACACCCGTCAGTCTATACCGCGGGGACCAGCGCGGCAGCCGCCGAACTTCTCGATCCAAGGTTCGAGGTGGTCGCGGCCGGGCGCGGTGGGCGCTATACTTATCATGGGCCGGGACAGCGGGTGGCCTATGTCCTGCTCGATCTCAACAGTCGCGCGCGCGATGTGCGCGGCTTCGTCCACGCGCTCGAAGGCTGGGTGATCGATACGCTGGGCGATTTCGGGGTCGAAGCCTGGCGCGCCGAAGGCCGGGTCGGCATCTGGACGCGCGACATCGATGGCGGCGAGGCCAAGATCGGCGCGATCGGGGTGCGGGTACGGCGGTGGGTGACAATGCACGGGGTGGCAATCAACCTCGA
>JANMQW010000164.1:0-4879 GCA_031370725.1 Novosphingobium sp. | reverse complement strand
CTCCTCGTCAGCGTGGTGCTGGGCGATGATGCCGAAGTGCAGCGGCTCAACCAGCAGTGGCGCGCCAGGGACCAGCCGACCAATGTGCTGTCGTTCCCGATGCTCAGCCGCAGCGAAGTGCTCCACGCCGCGGCGGATGATGCGCACGAGGGTATGCTCGGCGATCTGATCCTCGCCCACGGGGTTTGCACCCGCGAGGCGGCGGACAAGGGCATCGCGGTTGCAGATCACGCCGCGCACCTGATCGTCCACGGCCTGCTCCACCTGGCGGGCCACGATCACGCGACCGGCGAGGCGCAGGCACAGGCGATGGAGGCGCTTGAAACGAAGGCCCTTGCGCTGATGGGTATCGCGGACCCATATTGCGACGCAGCATGATGGGGAGTGCCTGAGTCATGGCCGATACGGCCACCACCGGCGGCGACAGCCGTTCGGGAGAAAGCGATAGTACGAGCGCGCTATGGCGCACGCTGAAGACCGCGCTGTTCGGGCGCGGCGAGGGCGACCAGTCGCTGCGCGCCCAGCTTGAGGAAGCGATCGACGAGCACGAGGACGATCCCGGCGATGCCGCGGGCGACCTTTCCCCGATCGAACGCCAGATGGTCCGCAACCTGCTCCATTTCAGCGAGCATGACGCCGATGACGTTGCCATCCCGCGCGGCGAGATCATCGCCGTTCCCGCGTCCGCCAGCTTCGCCGAACTGGTCGCCACATTTGCCGAGCACGGCCACAGCCGGATGCCGGTCTATCGCGATTCGCTCGACGAGATAGTCGGCATGATCCACATCAAGGACGTGTTTGCGATTATCGCCGCATCAAAACCCGCGCCCAAGGACTGGAGCCCGTTGATGCGCCAGCCGTTGTTCGTGCCCCAGGCACGCGGCGCGCTCGATGTGCTGGCCGATATGCGCGCCAGCCGGACCCACCTGGCGATCGTGATCGACGAATATTCGGGCACCGACGGCATCGTCACGATCGAGGATCTGGTCGAGGAGATCGTCGGCGACATCGAGGACGAGCACGACGATGCCCCACAGGCACTGCTGGTCCGTCTATCCGCGCTCGAATGGGACGCCGATGCCCGCGCCGAACTCGATGATGTCGCGACCGAGGTCGATCCCCGGCTGGCCGAAGTCGACGAGGATATCGACACCATCGGCGGGCTGGCAGTGGTGCTGGCGGGGCAAGTTCCCCCGGTCGGAACCATCCTCGATCACCCGAGCGGCTGGCGGCTGGAAGTCACCGCGGGCGACGAGCGGCGGGTCGACCGGCTGCGGCTGCACGCCCCGTCCAACCCCGAACTGAGCGCCTGAGCGAACCGCAATGCCGATGCGCCGTCTCCCGCCGCTGCGCTCGCTCGAAGCATTCGTGCGCGTCGTCCGGCTTGGCTCGGCCAAGGCTGCGGCGGGCGAACTGGGGCTCACTCCTTCCGCGCTATCGCGGCGGATCGGCCAGCTCGAGCTGTTCGTCGGCAAAAAGCTGTTCCTGCGCGCGCACCAGCAGATGAAGCTCAACGATGCGGGCGAAGCGTTTTACGACACCGTCGCCCCGGTGCTGGAGGAGCTGGCCGACAAGATCGCCGACCAGATGGACGACAGCCGGATCCTGCGGATGCGGCTGGGGCTGCCCCCGCTGTTCGGCAGCCAGCGCCTGTTTCCGCGACTGCCCGAACTGCGCCGGATGTATCCGCTGCTTCACATCGACATCGATTCGATGCCGCATGCCGAGGCCAAGCTGGGCGATACGATCGACGCCGCGATCGTCCTGAGCGAACGGCCCGATCCCGCGCTCCACGCGGTACGGCTCGATCACAACCGGGTCTATGCGATTACCTCGCGGGTGCTGGCCGACGAAATCGGGGCCGAGCCGGACGTGACCCGGCTCTCCAGGCAGACTTTCATGATCCATAACGAACTGCCGCTCAGCTTCGATGCGTGGAAGGATGCGATGGGGCTGGACGGGCTTCAGCCCGCGGCGATCGATCACTATGATTCGGGGCCGCTGATCCTCGAGGCCGCGGCGCAAGGGCTGGGCATCGCGATCATGCATGACGACCACTTCACCCGCGCCCACGATGACCGCCTCGCCCGGCTGTTCGATATCGAGGTCGCCAGCCCCTACAGCTACTGGTTCGTCTGCCGCCCCCGCGCCCTGGAAACCCGGCCCGTGCGGCTGTTCCACGATTGGCTGGTCAAGGCAGGGCTGTGAGGCACGGCCAGATCGTGCTGGCAAATTACAGAGCGCCGTCACGGGCGCACCGGGGGGACTGGCAACAGAACCCGGCTTACAGGCCCCCCGGCAACACCTCGCTCTTTTGAGAGAAGAGGACAGCGGGACTGTGTAAGGCAGAGGCATGACGAAACATATCTCTTCGGTTGAAGCGGAGGCCCAGAACCTGCCCGGTCACGACACCTTTCGGGCATCTCACGTGATTTATTACGACGACGTAAATCGGGATGGTGGCGTCTTCGCGCTCTGTCTCGAAGCATTCAACGCCTTCAACGACAGCATTATGGTCTCCGAACGGCACGCCTTGGGGACAACGATGGCAAATGCTGACTGAGCGGCGCGATCGCACCAAAAAGTCTTGACAAATTGTACCATATCGGTTATATGCCTGCCCGCAACGGGTGCGGAGGCGGTTAGCGCTGCGTTCTCCACCACCGCGTTGACGGTCGGTGCTCGCTTGCGGTGAGCGCCGCGAATGCCGAAGGACAGCGGGAGCAGGCACCATCGGCGCCCGTGACCACAACCGGGGGTATGCCCCTGCGGTCTGACGGGTGGGACGCGAGTCCGCCCCGTCGCCGCCCGCTGCCACAGGGCCGAATGGACGGTTTCGTGCGATTTCCCGTTCGTCGTTCGCAACGATAGTCGCACAGCCACGCCCGTCTGGCTCGGGTACCCACGCACCGGCCGTCGCCCGTTGCTACTCAGCTCTGGCGTTATCCCGCGTTCGCCGGCGGGGAATTTGACGCGTCCGCATCAACCACCACCAAGCCCGCTTGACGGGAGTGCTTGGGCAGTTCCGGTCCGCCTGATACCTGCGTAAAAATTGCTGGCGGAAGGTGGTTTTGGCGTGACAGGTCCGATCGAAAACTGGCGCAGCGATCTCGCCGGGGTGCTTTGGCCACCCGTGCTTGAAGGGACCGGCGCGCTGGTCCTGGCCGCTGTCGCCCGGCTGGCCGAGACCCAGTGGCTGCCGCCTGCCGATATCGCGCACCAGCAGCGCCGTCAGCTGGCGGTGCTGGCGGATCACTGCGCCCGACATTCACCGAATTTTGCGACACGCCTGTCACAGGCCGAGCTCACTCCGGCCGATCTGGCACAGCCCGGCGGGCTGGAACGGCTGGCGCCGCTGACGCGAAGGGCCCTCCAGGCCGGTTCCGGGGTCTTTTGCAGCGATATACCGCCAAGCCATCGGCCGGTGGCGATCAACCAGACTTCGGGGTCCACCGGGGAACCGGTCGTGGTGCGCCGAACCGCGCTGAATCACCTGGGGTCGATGGCGGTAACGGTGCGCGACCATCAGTGGCAAAAGCGCGATGCCGGATTGCGGCTCGCGGCGATGAGCGCGCATAATCACGCGGTCAAGCAGGTGCCGGATTGGGGTCCACCGCTGGGGCTGCTCTACCGGACCGGTCCTGCACTGTTGCTGCCATCGGCAATCGACGTGGGCGAACTGCTCACCATCCTGACCCGCTTCGATCCGCAGATCCTGGTGATCTACCCCAGCATGCTCACCGCGCTGATTGGCGAGATCGAGCGATCCGGCACACGCCTCGACGGGCTGCGCCATCTGCGCTGCATGAGCGAGATGGTTCATCCTGAACTGCGCGCGCGCAACAAGGCGATGTTCGGGCTCGACCTTGAGGATGCCTATTCCTCCGAGGAATGCGGCTTCATCGCGCTGCAGTGCCCGGATGGCGAGGGTTATCACGTGATGGCCGAAACCCACCTGGTCGAGATCGTCGATGGCACCGGCCGTCCGTGCGCGCCGGGTGAAACCGGGCGGGTCTTGGTCACCGATCTCCACAACTTCGCAACGCCGCTGATCCGCTATGACATCGGCGACTACGCGGTTGCCGGCGGAGTCTGTCCATGCGGTCGGGGTCTGCCCCGCATCGACCGGATCATGGGGCGCGAACGCAACCTGATCTGCCTTCCGGACGGCACGCGCTATTGGCCGCTGGTGGGCTACACGCGCTATCGCGCGATCGCGCCGGTCCAGCAATATCAGCTGGTGCAGCACGATCTCCACCGGGTCGAGGCGCGGCTGGTGGTCGAGCGGCCGCTGACCGGGGCGGAGGAAGCCGCGCTGGCCGAAGCGATTCAGGGGGGGTTGGGCTATCCCTTCGCGATCAGCTTCAGCTATCACCGCGATCGGCTGACCGCCGGGCCATCGGGCAAGTCTGAGGAACTGGTCAGTCTTGTCGATCCTACGCACCTGTCTCATTGACCGTTTGGGTCTGCGCTGCCACCGCGCGCCGCGATGACTGCGCATAAATCGGGCGACCCGACCACGATCAACCGGCTTTATGGCCGCGCCAAGGGCAAGCCGTTGCGCGCGGGCCAGCAGGGCCTGGTCAACACGTTGCTGCCGCAGATCGCGGTGCCAAGCGATGGCCCCGTCACCGCCGAACGCCTGTTCGGAGACGCCGACGGGCAATCGCGCCCGCTCCACTTCGAGATCGGCTTTGGCGGGGGCGAGCATATGGCGTTTCGCGCCGACCTGCTGCCCGATCACGGCTTCATCGGGGCGGAGCCGTTCCTCAACGGCGTCGCCCAGGCGCTGGTCCATGTCGGCGGCGGCGATCCCCGTCAAAAGGGGGGCACGAACGCCGCACTGGGCAACGTCCGCATCCACCACGGCGATGCGTTG
>JANMQW010000163.1:0-6503 GCA_031370725.1 Novosphingobium sp. | reverse complement strand
ATACAAATGGGTGTTCGACCACGGCGACGTGCTGGCGATGCCGCAGGAAGCACCCGAGATGATTTCCGCCAAAGTCGCAACGTGCCCGCCGCGTCGTCCGGGTTCGTCGGCTCGGCCCGCGCAGGCGGCCCCGTTCGACCCCGCCGCGCGCAGCGGGAGGTCCGACGACGCCACGCTTACCTGGGCAGTCACAGCGGAGCCTGATGGCGCACACAATTTTTCAGCCGAAATGACCGTCGATGGAAAGCCTGCACAGGTCGTGATCGAGCAAGTCTCGGCACCGGGCAACTGATTTGCTCGATCTGTTCCTCTCCGCCTTCGCCACGCTGTTCGTGGTGATCGATCCGCCGGGCTGCGCGCCGATCTATGCCGGGCTGACCCACGGCGCGACGAGGCCGCAGGCGCGGAGCATGGCGCTGCGGGCCAGCCTGATCGCCGGGATAATCCTGCTGATTTTCGCGCTGTTCGGCGAAAACCTGCTGGCCGCGCTGCATATCGAACTCGACGCATTCCGGATCGCGGGCGGGATCATGCTGTTCGTCATCGCGCTCGACATGGTGTTCGAAAAGCGCACCCAGCGCCGCGAGGAACGCGCCGAGAAAGTCCGCGCGACTCCCGAAGTCGAAGACGTATCGGTGTTCCCGATGGCGATGCCGATGATCGCCGGGCCAGGCTCGATCGCGACGATGATGCTGCTGATGAGCCGCAGCCAGGGCACCGAACAGACGCTGGTGGTGCTTGCCGCGCTCGCCGCAGTGCTGGTGCTGACCGCGCTTTCGCTGATCGCCGCGGGGCCGCTGATGAAGCTGCTGGGGGCGAGCGTCGAGGCGGTGATCACGCGGCTGCTCGGGGTGCTCCTGGCCGCGCTGGCGGCGCAGTACGTGATCGATGGGCTGAAGGCGGTGTTGGCGTAAGCGCTCAAGCTCTCCCCTTTCATGGGTGAGGGGGCGAGAAATTCCTTTGCCGGCCGTTCACTGCAACGTCACCGCGCCATCGTCGCCACCATCATGCCGCCCGAAGAACTGCATCAGCTGGACCAGCAGCTCGCATCGCAAGCCCACTCCGTCGGCTTCGAGCAGGAGCTGCTTGGCCGCAGCATCGAACGGGGCGATCTGGCTGACGCCGTTGATCAGCGAGACATCGTCGAGCCGGGCAACCGATTCCCAGTCGACGCGATAGCCCTGCGCCGCAGCAAATCGCCGCGCCTCGCGTTCGAACCCGGCGCGCTCGACCGCGCTGAGCACTTCGTCGGTGTTTTCCGGCAGCAGCTCGGCCTCGACCTGGCGGAACGCGGTGGCGGCGTCGATTTCGCGCAGGATGCGGAAGCGCGCCTCGCCTTCGAGCACCACGTTATAGCGCCCGTCGTCGAGCGCCTCGAACTGCGCGATCTTGCCGACGCAGCCGACCCGGAACAGCGGCGCGTCGTCTTCGCGGCTCTGCGGCTGGATCATCGCGATCCGCCGGTCGCGCGCCAGCGCATCGCTGATCAGCGCGCGATAACGTGGCTCGAAGATATGCAGCGGCAGTTGCAGCCCGGGATAGAGCACCGTGCCTGGCAGCGGGAACAGAGAAAGCCGGATCGAGGAGACGGTGGCGGCCATCGTCAGCCGAACAACACGGTGGACAGCCGCCGCCGCGTCGCCGCGACCCATGGGTCTTCAAGCCCGGTCGCTTCGAACAGCTGGAGCAGCCGCGTCTTGGCCGCGCCATCGTTCCACTCGCGGTCGGCGGCGATCATTTCGAGCAGCTTGTCCGCCGCGCCCTGCCTGTCCCCGCTGGCAATCAGCCCGCCCGCAAAAGCGAGCTGCGCGTCCAGGTCGGCCGGGCGCTCCGCGGCGGCGGCGCGCAAGCCGTCCAGTTCGGACAGGTCGGGCGCATCTTCGGCCAGCGCCAAGCCGGCACGCGCCTGCGCCAGCGCCGGGTCGGCGGCCAGCTTGGGGTCGAGCGCGTCGAGCGCGGCTTGCGCCTCGTCCTTGCGCCCCGCCAGCGTCAGCGCGCGGATCAGCCCGGCGTTGGCCACCGCGTTGTCGGGCGCCATCTCGACAATCTGGGCGAAGATCGACGCAGCGCGTTCGCCATCGCCGCTCGCCAGAATATCCTCGCCCATCGCCAGCAACGGTTCGATCTCAGCCGCCGCATCCGCCGCCGCGCCGCCCTGAACCGGCAGCTTGGCGAGGATCTGGTCGAGCATTGTCTTCAACGCCGATTCGGTCCGTGCCGACGTCAGGTCGGCGACCGGCTGGCCCTGGAACATCGCATAGACCGTGGGGATCGAGCGCACCTGGAACTGTGCGGCGATGAATTTGTCCGCATCGACGTCGATCTTGGCGAGGATTACGCCTTTGTCGGCATAATCCGCCGCGACTTTTTCGAGGATCGGCGAGAGCGCCTTGCACGGCCCGCACCATTCGGCCCAGAAATCGAGAATGACGAGGCTGGTCATCGAGGGATCGACCACATCCTTGCGGAAGCGATCGACCGCTTTTTGCTCATCGAGGTTGAGGCCCAGGGTCGCCAAGGGTGTCTGCTCCGTTCGTTCGGGTCGGTTCGCACCATGTGGGGTGAGGACAGGGTTCGGCAACCCCTTTCGCACGCTCACCTGGTCGGTGCGGTCTGCAGGAGTTTTGCCCTTGCGGGCGCGAAGCCGCGATGCTAACCGCGCGCCTCTCCACGGACCCCGGCGTTTTCGCGCGAGGTCCAGCAGACGCACGAGCGGGCGTAGCTCAGTGGTAGAGCACAACCTTGCCAAGGTTGGGGTCGAGAGTTCGAATCTCTTCGCCCGCTCCAGTTTCCTCCGTAAAGCGCCTGAAGCGAGGGTTAACTCGTCTCCGACACATTTGCTGGCTGTTTGGTCGTTTCTTTCGGCGGGATCGTGCGGATGATCGCGGCATACTCGGCCACCAGGACAAAAACCCAAAACTCAATTCCAGCCCATTCGCCCGTGGTTGCACCTTTGATCACATCAACCGCGAGGATGAAGACAGCCAACAGCCGGAAGGCCATAAAGCTGACGGTCGGGGTGTCAGCTCGCCAGGCCGCGGACACCATCATGACAATGCTGAGCCCGCCCCACAGGATCGAGCCGAAAAGCGTTTCAGCCCGATAGAAGCCGTCCAAAGCCGTGATGAACCAGAACAGGCGTGAGACTGCAAACTGGCTCTGACGGGTAAGCTGGCACAGCTTGATGATCGGTGGGACAAACAGGGTCTTGCCGATCCAGTGATCTACCTTTGCGAATGACATCCCGGCGCCATAGCTGCAGGAGCCTAACGCCGCCACGGACAAGTGGCCCTCAACAATTGCGAGATCGAAACCCTTGTCCCAGATCGTCAACGGCAAAAGCCTGAAACCCAGATCCGGCGCGCCGCCGCGGCAGATCGTGGTGCTGCTTCACGGCTATGGCTCGAGCGGGACCGATATGATCGCGCTGGCACCGCACTGGCAGGATATTTTGCCCGATGCGCTGTTTCTGGCGCCGCACGCGCCGCAGCGCTGCGGGATGATGGGCGCGGGATATCAGTGGTGGGGCCTGTCGGGCCTCGCGCCTTCTGCGCTGGCCGCGGGCGCGGCGGCGGCCGCCCCGGCGATCAATGCGTTCATCGACAGAAAGCTTGAGCAGTATGCGCTGACCGAGGCGGAACTGGCGCTGGTGGGGTTCAGCCAGGGCACGATGATGGCGCTCCATGTCGGGCTCCGCCGGAAGCGCACTGTCGCCGCGGTGGTCGGCTATTCAGGGGTTCTGACCAGCGTGGCGGATCTGGCGCACAAGAATGTCGCGCGTCCGCAGGTGCTGCTGGTCCACGGCTCGGCTGACCCGGTGGTCCCGGTCGCGGCGCTGCACCTGGCGGAAAGTGAGCTCAAGCGCCTCGGCGTGGCGGTCACCAGCCACGTCTCGTTCGGCGTACCCCACAGCGTCGATCCGGTCGGACTCAGGCTGGGCCGCGACTTCATCGCCAAGGCTTTGCTAGAGGTGGGCTAAATTGCAGGTTGCGCGCCCGCGCCGTCCCCGCCACTTCCCCCTGCAAGCGATCGACGGCGAGAGGATAGCGGATGGCGGCGGCGGGTAACGACGGCAAGGCGATGCTCACGGGGATCAGGGTGCTCGACCTGACCAGCGTGGTGTTCGGCCCCTATTGCACCCAGATCTTGCACGATCTGGGCGCCGAGGTGCTCAAGATCGAATCCCCCGAAACCGGCGATATCGCGCGCTGGCTGGGCCCGCCCGCGCACACCCCGGGGATGAGCCCGACGTTTTTCGCGCTCAACGGCGGCAAGCGCTCGGCGGTACTCAACCTCAAGGATGCCGATGATCTGGCGGCGATGCACCGGCTGGTCGGCGAATGCGACGTGGTGGTGCTCAACGTGCGGGGCAAGGCGCTGGGGCGGCTGGGGCTCGATTACGAGGCGGCGCGGGCGCTCAATCCGGGGATTGTCTATGTCCATTGCGTTGGGTTCGGGCAGGATGGCCCTTATGCCGACGAGCCCGCCTACGACGATGTGATCCAGGCCGCGACCGGCTTTACCAGCCTGGCGACGCGGGTCGATGGCGATCCCCGCGCGCGCTACACCCCGTCGCTGATTGCGGACAAGGTTTCGGGGCTGCATGCCGCCTATGCCGCGCTGGCGGCGATCGTCCACAAGCTGCGCACGGGCGAGGGCCAGTATGTCGAAGTGCCAATGTTCGAGGCGTTCGCCCAGTTCGCGCTGGTCGAACACCTGGCCGGGCTGACATACGATCCGCCCAACGCGCCGCCGTGCTATGCCCGCCAGATCGATCCCAACCGCCAGCCGTTTCCGACCAGCGACGGCTATATCGCGATCGTGCCCTATACCGAGCAGGCGTGGCCGCGGCTGCTAGAGGCGTTGGGCGCGGGAGAAGTGGTGAACGAACCCCGCTTCGCGACGCGCGAGGCGCGCACTTCCAACGTCACCGATCTTTACGCGCTGCTCGCCACGCTGACCGTCAATCACACTTCGGCGGAACTGCTCGCGCTGTGCCGCACGCTCGACCTGCCGGGCCGCACCGCGCGCGATATTGCCGATATCCACGACGATCCGCACCTTGCTGCGACCGGGTTTTTCACCCGCCGCGAGCATCCCGTCGAAGGCGCCTATTGGGAGATGAAGCAGCCGGTCGAATTCGGCGAGTGGCCTGCGCGCGAACGGGGCCTGCCACCGGCACTGGGCGAGCATCTTCCCGAATTTTCAACACCCGATGAATGATTTGGCGGGAACGATGCGGCGGTCCTGAGGCTTTTGGAGGAAACCTTTACCAACGGAGAATTCGATGCGCGCCTCCACTGCCCTGGTCCTGCCCCTGGTTCTCGCTGCCGCCGCGTGTGGTTCCAACACCAACCAGGCCGCACCGGCTGCCGATGCGAGCGACAAGCTGCCGATGGATGCCGCGCCAAGCGCTGCACCCACCCGCGCCGTCGCAACGCTGAAGACTGCCGACGGCAAGGACGCGGGCACCGTCACGCTGCTTCCTGCGGGCGCGGGCATGCGCTTGGCGGTCCAGGTCAAGGGCATGCCTGCGGGCGAGCATGGCATCCACATGCACGCAGTCGGCAAGTGCGAAGGCCCCAAGTTCGAAAGCGCAGGCGGCCACTGGAATCCGATGAACAAAAAGCACGGTCTCGATAATCCGTCTGGGCCCCACGCCGGTGACCTGCCCAACCTGACCGTCGCCGCCGACGGTACCGGGATCGTCAGCACCACGCTGACCGGCACCGTTGCCGATCTGCTCGACGGCGATGGCGCGGCGCTGGTGATCCACGCCAAGCGTGATGATGAAAAAACCGATCCAGCGGGCGACAGCGGCGACCGGATCGCCTGCGCGATGCTCGAGGCGGGCTAATCGCTCAGCGGCGGCGGTACCGAAAGTACCAGACCTCGTGGCCTAGCGTGCGCGCCTTGGCTTCGTAGCGGGTTTCGGGCCAGCCGCCGGGGCGGTGCTGCCAGGTTGCGGGACCGTCAACCTGCCAATCGAAATCCGCGACGTGGCGGCGCATCACCATCAGCGCGTGGCGCAGATAGACCGGGTGATCGGTGCCGAAGCGAAACTCGCCGCCGGGCTTGAGCTTTTGCGCGATCAGACGCAGCGGGCCGTCATTCATCATCCGCCGCTTGGCGTGGCGCGCTTTGGGCCACGGATCGGGGTGAAGCAGATAGACGAAGCTTAGCGCGGCGTCGGGAATTCGAGCGAGCACCTCCAACGCATCGCCGTGGTGGATGCGGACGTTGCCCAGTGCGGCGTTCGTGCCCCCCTTTTGACGGGGATCGCCGCCGCCGACATGGACCAGCGCCTGGGCGACGCCGTTGAGGAACGGCTCCGCCCCGATGAAGCCGTGATTGGGCAGCAGGTCGGCGCGAAACGCCATATGTTCGCCCCCGCCAAAGCCGATCTCGAAGTGGAGCGGGCGCGATTGCCCGTCGGCGTCTCCGAACAGGCGTTCGGCGGTGACGGGGCCATCGCTTGGCACCGCGATCTGCGGCAGCAACGT
>JANMQW010000419.1:0-4382 GCA_031370725.1 Novosphingobium sp. | reverse complement strand
TGCAAAGGCAAGGTCTGCGTCCGATCTCGATGACGCAACTGTGTGGAGAGTCCCACCACTACGCCGACCTGCTGATGGGTTATGGCGCGCCAATCCAGGCCCCCGCCGCAATTCTGGTCTCGACCATCAAACTGCGTCAGGCAGGCTTCGCCGATTGCGTCGACACCGAAGAAATGTTTGTTCGTTGGCTCGGCGACCTGGCCAACCGCCGCATTCTCCCTCCTCAAGAACGCCTCGATTTAACGAATGGCAGCTTTCGGTAAACCGGCTGATTAAGTCGAACGGCCACATTGAGGGCGCGAAGCTGCCGGTGAGGCCGACGTCCGCTTTCGGGTCGATCACCGCCCAGCCGCTTTGGCGAGATTGGAGTGGTTTCGAGACCGGCAGGTTTCGGACCGGGAAAGTCGAGACCGGACGTTCGCTTTATGGCGTAGGCGGGGCTGTGAGCGGCCTGGCTGCATTCGGGCGAACGCTAAGCGAAAGCCGCAACCCAAACGACATAAATAGGATGGCGCGGCCGGGGTCCGCGAGCACCTTCCGAATTCATCGTAACAAGAGGCAGACGCCGCCACTTGGCAGTTTCATTTCAAGCTAAGGTCATTGCGCTCCTTTTCCACCAGCAGCAGGGAACCCAGATTTGCACCCACACAGTCATTCGGCCCCAAGAGATCATGACAATATCACATTTCCATCACTGTTTTGGTGTCGCGCCGAAAAGGTGTGGTGCCGACACTGCTGGCGGTTTCAACCCAGGAGAACCGCCATGCTTCGTCACCTATCTACTTCGACCCTCGCGCTGGCCGCATCGTTAAGCGCGGTGCCCGCCACCGCGCAGACGATAAAACTCGACGGGACCAATGTTGTCGTTGATCAGCTCACCCCGCCGGGCGGACGCTGCGTGCCTCCTTTCGCGAACACTATAAGCTTCGGACCGGGGGACATTCGATCGGACGGCTCCACCAACCTCGGACCAATCACCGAAACTTCCACACACTGCGTGAATTCGCTGCCACCGACCGACATCGTCGACGGACGCGTCACGATCGGCTTCCGCGCTGGCGACACGATCACAGCGACGTTTAGTGGGCGTGCGGATGCTACGGCGACTCCGGGAACGTTCGCGGTGAATGAGAACGTCGTGATAACCGGAGGAACCGGGCGTTTCGTCGGCGCGTCTGGAGCGTTCACCCAAAACGGGCCGCTGTCGGTTGCGGCAGGCGTAGCTACGTTCATGGGGGTGCTTGACGGTCAGATCACCGCCTCGACGAGCACCGCAATGGGCAACTTTGCCACCGCGCAGGGCGCCGCCAGCGCAGCCTTGGGCAACTACGCGACTGCATTCGGCGGCCTTTCGATCGCCAACGGTGAACGCAGCGCGGCGTTCGGTTCGCAGGCTGAGGCGACAGCAGTTGGCGCAACTGCGATTGGCGACCAGACCATCGCCAGCGGTGCATCGGCCACTGCGCTTGGCCAACTGGCGGTCGCAATGGCCCCGGCAGCGTCAGCCCTAGGCCACAACAGCGTCGCAAGCGCGCTCGCTTCGACTGCAGTCGGGGTGCGGGCTACTGCGACCGGTATCGCGGCAACCGCGGTGGGACGCTTCGCTGCAGCAAGTGGGACAAGCGCAACGGCGTTGGGATCGGGAGCGACAGCGACATTCGCCAACTCGACCGCGCTTGGCACCGGTGCCACGACCACCGCAGCCAACCAGGTCAGCCTTGGCGGGTCGGGGAGTTCGGTGCGAATCGGTGATATCGCCTCGAGCACCGCGGCGCAGGCCGGCACGCTCGCGGTCGCTACAGTCGATGGCAACGGCACGCTAGGACGCAACACTACGCTGCTTTCGAACGTTGCCAGCCTACAAAGCGCTTCAGCCAGCCAATTGGCCCAGCTTACCTCGCTGGACGGATCGGTGACCACGCTGTTCGATTTGCGTAGCCGCGACCGCGACGATTTCAAGCGCGGTATCGCGGCGGCGACCGCGATGGGGCAAGCATCCTTCCCCTCGGCCCCAGGCAAGACCAGCTATGTACTCAACGGCGCCATGTTCCGCGGCGAGGCGGCGGTCGGTGGTTCGCTCATGCACCGCTTTGATATTGATACACCGATCGCGGTCGGCGTAGGGTTCAGCTTCGCAGGGAAGAAAAACAACGCCTTCCGAGCCGGCGTTGCTGGCGAGTTTTGAGTGGCGGGGGGCCGGCTTTATGTCTGCCCCCATCCTGGGAGGGCAGTCAGCTTCGACGAAAGTCGGGCTGGCTGCCCGATCGGTTCCAGTATTCTTCGAGCCCCGAGCGGAGCAGCAATTCCGCGTAACGGGGGTCGCTGCGCAGACTGACCATCGATGGGCGAAATACTGCGTCTGTGTCTCGCAAGTCGAGGGGGCCGGGCGCAGGAAAGCTTTTTCTGTTGAATTCTCCACCGAAGAGATAGGCCGTATAAGCATTTAGAGCGCTGTCACTTGCCCCTAGTATGGCAAGGAGCGGCGCGCCCCGCGGAACAAAGGCAGCGTCTTTTGTCGCCTCCGTTACGTAAGCAACCGACCGCGCCATCGCATCCGTGTCTTTATTGGCCAGTGCGGAGGCAAAGCCGCCATAGGTCTGCACAATCCGCCCAGGAAGCTCTTCAGGAAGGGTCCGCGGATCTAATGCGAAAGCCGCCGCCTCCCCGTAACGGCGACTTTCCAGCAGGGTCGAATAGCGGGTAAACCATACCGCTGGGTGCGGAGAGATATGCGCCATTGCCTCGTCATATGCTGCGTCCGCTTGGTGGAATCGGCGGGCATTCGTCAATGTCCGCATTAGTCCGGCCCAGGCAGGTGCGAGCTGGGGGTCGATACGCGGAACTTTTGCAGTGAACTCCAGCGCGTCTTCGAACCGACCGACTTGTTGAAGAAGGAGGCCCATCCGCGCGTTAACGTACCAGTGTTCCGGGAAACGATCGACCAACGCCCGCAGTTCGCGTTCCTGGCTAAACCAATTGCGATACTCGGGGTAGATTGCCGCTAAAGCGATTAGCGCGTCGGGTTGGCTGGGATCTAGCGCAAGTGCTCGGTCCGCGGCCGAATGCACCATGCCAGGATAGCTCTCACGTTCTCCACTCCCGTATCCGTCGAGTACATGGCGATATGAACTAGCTAGCGCGCCCCAGCCGACCGCATAATCAGGATCAATTCTGACCGCTTGACCGAACAGCTTGATAGCTTCTGGCGTCGCCCCCAGCCGAGCCGACTTCATGACCGTATTGCCACGCTCGACCAAAAGGACAGCCTTGGGATCGGGTCGGTACTGGGATGCCTGAACAAAACCCCTAAAACCGAGCCCGAGCAACGCTGCGGTGGCCACGCCACCCGCCACAATCGCGCGCCTTCCGGCACGAGGCAGACGTTCACCGCCAGGTGTTGCTTTGCCCACTTGGATCAATTCGACTGGCGGCGCAGCCGCGGGGGAGACGGGCAATTGGGGAGCTGCCAAAACTAAGCGGAAGCCCACCTTAGTGATCGTTTCGAGACAGACTGAATTGTTGGCGAGATCCGCCAGCATAGCGCGCAGACGCGAAATCACTCGGTTGATCGCGTTGTCGCCGACGATATTTCCGTCCCAGCAAAGTCCGATAAGGTCATCGCGCGAAAGTACGTGACCGTCCGCCAAGGTGAGCGCGACGAACACTCGCATGACACGAGGTTCGAGTGTTTCTTCGCGTCCGTTCGCGGTTATCGTGCGCGTCGGGGGATCGACCATAAGGGGGCCGATCTGGAACGGCTCAGCCTTGCTTAGATCTTGGGCCGCCGAGCGTCTGGTTGGCCAGGGACGGACTTCCATTTGTGTAGCGTAGCTACCTCGCCGGCACTTGGCCAGTGGGCGACCCAGCGCTATACCGGGCGAGGTACTGACCTAGTCAATCAGCCCACACTAGGGGGCTTGTGGTCTGCAAGGTAGTGACTGAGCCGCCCCGGTTAGATCGGCTACACCATTGGCGCCACCCTGTAAGGCGTCGTGGTGGGCTGCCCGGCCGGCTCGGATCGGCAGGGCGATCTCGTTCGAGCAACCGAAACGACAGACTCTGATGTCCGCTTTTCGGTCTCGCGTAGGCGTGTCCAAAAGTCCGAGAGGCAGGCGCGTTGCTGCCGACATCGATCATTTTTAGCGACCGGTTTCAGGATTGCGCAAATCGTTAGTGCACGACGTAGATTAGGTCGCAAGCGGACCTCGTAGAATGCCGCTTGCCGACGATCTCGACTCGGCTAGTCTTGCCCATTAATTCAAAGGGCTGCTTCATGATGCGCCGTCTACCCACCTTGCTCCTCACTACCATCATCCTAGCCCCGCTGCCCGCGCTGGCACAGCCCACCCCGCCACAAGCAATCGATGGCCCCGTCACCGCGT
>JANMQW010000109.1:0-3296 GCA_031370725.1 Novosphingobium sp. | reverse complement strand
GTTCGGGGTCCGCAGCATCTCGGCTTCGGTCTTCTGAACCAGATCGCCGATGTAGATGATGTTGTCGTTCTTAAGGCAGTTGGCCGATCGCACCGACAGTTCCAGCTCGTCGACCTTCTTGAGCAGGTAGCGGTTGAGCTGATTGGTGTCGCTCTCGTCCGGCGTGTGCGACGGCAGACCGGCCATCGACGGCACGTGGCTGCCCGAAGGCATCGAGTCATCGAAGTGGACGAACAGCGCGAGCTGGTCCTGAAGGATGCGCGCGGCATAGGCCACCGCATCTTCGGGGGTCACGGTGCCGTCGGTCTCGATCGTCAGGCTCAGCTTGTCGAAATCGAGTTCCTGCCCGACACGGGCGTTATCGACCTTGTAGCTGACTTGGCGAACGGGCGAATAGAGCGAGTCGACCGGGATCAGCCCGATCGGCGCATCGACCGGACGGTTGCCCACCGCGGGGACGTAGCCCTTACCCGTGTCGGCGGTCAGCTCCATGTTGAGCGTCGCGCCTTCATCGAGGTGGCAGATCACCAGATCCTTGTTCATGATCTCGATATCGCCCGAGACGGCAATGTCGCCGGCCTTGACTTCAGCCGGACCGGTCACCGCCAGCTGGAGCCGCTTGGGGCCTTCGCCCTGCATCCGGATCGCGATCTGCTTGACGTTGAGAACGATGTCGGTGACGTCCTCGCGCACGCCGGCCAGCGACGAAAACTCGTGGAGCACGTTCTCGATCTTGATCGAGGTGATCGAGGCGCCCTGCAGGCTCGAGAGCAGCACGCGGCGCAGCGCGTTGCCCAGGGTCAGTCCGAAACCACGTTCAAGCGGCTCGGCGACGAACGTCGCGCGACGCTTGTCCGAGCCGGTCTTGACCTCGAGGTTGTTGGGCTTCTTGAGTTCCTGCCAGTTCTTGATGTTGACAGTCATGAAATTCCCCTTGGGGTGGTCAGGGCGCTTAGCCGCGGGTCACGCGACGAAGCAGAATTACCGCCGGGATGCGATGAACCGCTCCCGGCGAGATCGATCAGACGCGGCGACGTTTCGAAGGACGCACGCCGTTGTGCGGGATCGCGGTCACGTCACGGATCGAGGTGATCGTGAAGCCCACGGCCTGCAGCGCGCGCAGCGCACTCTCGCGGCCCGAGCCGGGGCCCTTGACCTCGACTTCGAGCGTGCGCACGCCGTGTTCGGCGGCCTTCTTGCCGGCATCGTCGGCAGCGACCTGCGCCGCATACGGGGTCGACTTGCGCGATCCCTTGAACCCCATCGCGCCCGCGCTCGACCATGAAATGGCGTTGCCCTGGGCGTCGGTGATGGTGATCATAGTGTTGTTGAAGCTGGCGTTGACGTGCGCGACGCCGCTCGAGATGTTCTTGCGCTCCCGCTTTTTGATGCGCTGGGGTTCGCGTGCCATTGTCGTGTTCCTAAAACCTGAATTCAAGAGAAGCCGCTCATCCGCAAGGAGAGCTGCAAGCCGCGTCTCGAAGGATTACTTCTTCTTGCCGGCGATCGGCTTGGACTTGCCCTTGCGGGTGCGCGCGTTGGTGTGCGTGCGCTGGCCACGAACCGGCAGGCCCTTGCGATGGCGCAGCCCGCGATAGCAGGCCAGATCCATCAGGCGCTTGATGTTCATCGCGGTTTCGCGCCGCAGATCGCCCTCGACGGTGTGATCGGCGTCAATCGCCTCGCGGATGTGGAGGACTTCCTGATCGGTCAGGTCCTGCACCCGGCGGGCTTCTTCGATCCCGACCTTGGCGGCGATCGCCTTGGCCTTGGCGGGACCGATCCCGTGAATATACGTCAGCGCAATGATCACGCGCTTGTTAGAGGGGATGTTCACCCCGGCAATACGAGCCACTTAACTTCTCCATGCTCCACGGGGGCGGGCCGGTTGCCGTCCAAAAACAGCTAGGGCGACCCCCATCTCATCGCTAACTCACCCAAATCCACGGCAAAAAGCCCGGTTGGCTCTCATCGATGCGAGGCCTGCCGGACGTTGGTGGGTTTGAAGTGAGTGGCGCGACTAAGCCGATTCGGAGCCCAAGTCAACAGCGCGCAAAACGGGGCAACGGGAAGTCCCGCGCCCTCGTTCCGGTGACGATACCGACACTTACCCCATCCGCAGCAGATCGTCAAAACCAGCCGCCCATACCTCGCAAAATCACGAATGACGCACCGTGCTGGCGCGCTCCACCACGCGACATGCCATCGGGTAAAGCACGGTCCGACCGCATTGCGACTTCCCGGTATGGATAGCTGGCGTCACAATGCCAGGAACGGTGTGAAAGCAAGGAGGCCAACATGATCGTACCCACGCTCCGCGTCGCGCGCCCTAGTGACGATTTGGAGGCGCTTCTCCCTTTTTACCGGGACGGTCTCGGCCTCGACATCCTTTTCCAGTTCGAGAACCATGACGGCTTCGATGGTATCATGTTCGGGCGCGCGGGTGCACCTTATCATTTCGAATTCACGAAGGCGCATGGTCACGCAGCCGGTCGCGCACCAACGCAAGACAATCTTTTGATCTTCTACATTCCCGATCCAAGGGAATGGCAGGAGGCAATCGATCGCATGCATTCGGCCGGCGTTGCGGCTGTGCCTGCGTTCAATTCCTATTGGGATCAAAATGGTCTGACTTTCGAAGATCCTGACGGATATCGGGTCGTCATCCAGCAGGCCGGTTGGCAGGCGTGAACCTGGTCAAAATTCGGCCCCTCGATGATTTCCGGAAACGGTCATTCGTGAGTGATGATCTGCCGTTCCCCAATAGAAAAGGGGCGCCCCTTCGGACGCCCCCTTCCCTAACCCAAAATCGGTTTTCGGATCACACCACCCCAAACGCCAGCATCGCGTCGGCGACCTTCTTGAAGCCCGCAATGTTGGCGCCCTTGACGTAATCGATGTAGCCGCCGCCCTGATCGCCGTAGGTCTGGCAGGACTTGTGGATGTTATCCATGATGTCCTTGAGCATCTGCTGGAGTTCGTCTTCCTTCCACGCGCGACGCCCTGAGTTCTGGCTCATCTCCAGCCCCGAAACCGCAACCCCGCCGGCATTCGCCGCCTTGCCCGGGGCGAACAGAATCTTGGCGTGCTTGAAGGCGTGGACGCCCTCAAGGTCGGTCGGCATGTTGGCGCCTTCCGAAACCGCCGTGCAGCCGTTGGCGACCAGCGTCTTGGCGTCCTCGCCGAGCAGCTCGTTCTGCGTCGCGCAGGGCAGCGCAACGTCGCACTTGACCCCCCACGGGGTTTTGCCCGCGGTGAAGCTCGATCCCTTGAACTCCTCGCAGTATTCCTCGATC
>JANMQW010000090.1:0-2247 GCA_031370725.1 Novosphingobium sp. | reverse complement strand
CTCCAGCAAGTGTTCGAGGAATCGCTGCGGCTCTATCCCCCCGCGCCGCGCTTCGACCGCGAAGCGCTGGCGGCGGACGAATTGGCCGGCGTGCGGATCGCGCGGGGCGACCTGGTCTCGATCTGGCCATGGGTGATCCACCGCCACCGCGCGCTGTGGCGCGACCCCGACAGCTTCGACCACACCCGCTTTGCGCCGGAAGCCAAGGCCAGGCTCCATCGCTTCCAGTACTTGCCGTTCGGCGGCGGCCCGCGGGTCTGCGTCGGGATGCGCTTCGCCACGGTCGAGGCGCTGCTGATCCTCGCCCGCTGGCTCGAAGCACGGCGGCTGTCGCTACCCGAAGGCTGGAAGCCCGATCCGCTCGGCGCGGTCACCCTGCGCCCGCGCGGCGGAATGATCCTGCGGGCGGAGCTGATTTAGCTTAGCTAGATTTCATTGAAAGCGAAGACGACGCGGTGGACACCTGCGGAGCGCAGGCTCGCCGCATGAGCATCGTAGTCGGCGATGTGCCCGGCGGCGAGTAGACCTACCACATGCATCCCCGCTGCAACCGCCGCGCTGGCGCCCGTCGGCGAATCTTCGATCGCCAGGCAGCGTTTCGGGTCCACTCTCAGCCCCTCCGCAGCGCGTAGGTAAATGTCGGGTTTCGGCTTGCCGCGTTCCATGTCGGCCGCGCTGTAGATGTGGCCGCGGAAGTGTGGCGTGAACTCGAAGTGGTCGAGCGCAGCGCAGATAAACTCTTTGGTGCTCGATGACGCGATTGCGCGCGGCAAATGCACCGTCGCATCGAGGTACTCGCTCGCGCCAGTCACCGCGCTCAATCCTTTTTTGAACCACCGTTGCGAGCGCACCAAGTGGTCTTCATGAAATATCGCCGGGAGCGCCGTCCCGAGCCGTGCTTCGATCCGACGCTGTGTTTCGCGCCAATTGTGACCGCAGTAGTCTTTCAGGCAGTCGTCGAAAGTAGTCGGCAAACCAATCGCGCTAAGGCTCTCGGCAAGCGCGTGATTGGAGGGGAGTTCGCTGTCCGCGATAACGCCATCGAAATCGAAGATAATGGCCGCAGGTCGGAAAGAGCTCACTCCACCGTGACCGACTTCGCCAGATTGCGCGGCTGGTCGACGTCGGTGCCTTTCACGACCGCGACGTGGTATGCCAGAAGTTGCGCAGGGATCGCATAGACCATCGGCGCGATCAGCGGGTGGACGCGTGGCATCTCGATCGTGGCGAGGCAGCCCTCGCCCGCCTCGGCAATACCTTCGGCGTCTGAGATCAGTACCACCTTGCCACCGCGCGCGCGGACTTCCTGCATGTTGCTGACGGTTTTTTCGAACAATGGCCCCGAGGGCGCGAGTACGATCACCGGCACCGCCTCGTCGATCAGCGCTATCGGTCCGTGCTTCATCTCGCCCGCGGCGTAGCCCTCGGCGTGGATGTAGCTGATTTCTTTGAGTTTAAGCGCGCCCTCCAGTGCCAGCGGAAAATCCGCGCCGCGCCCCAGATACAGCACGTCGCGCGCCGGCGCGATCAGCGGAGCGATCGCCGCAATCTCGGCATCGTGCGCCAGAGCGGCGTTGAGCGCGGCGGGTGCTTCAACCAGGTGATGGACCACCTCCTGCTCCTCCGCGCGCGTCATCCGCCCGCGCCGCACCGCAAGATGCGCAGCGAGCGCGGAGAGTACCGCCAGCTGGCAGGTAAACGCCTTGGTCGAGGCGACCCCGATCTCGGGTCCGGCGTGGGTCGGCAGCAACAGATCGGCCTCGCGCGCCATCGAGCTGGTCGGCACATTGACCACCACCGCAATCGTCTGCCCCGCCGCCTTGCAATGGCGCAGCGCGGCCAGCGTGTCCGCCGTCTCTCCGCTCTGCGAGATGAACAGCGCGAGCCCGCCCGGCTCGAGCACTGGGTCGCGATACCGGAACTCGCTGGCAAAATCGATGTCGACCGGCAGCCTCGCGAACTGCTCGAACCAGTACTTGGCGACCATCGCCGCATAGTAGCTGGTCCCGCAGGCGACGATCGTCACCCGGTTGATGCGCGACAGGTCGAAATCGAACTGGGGCAGCGCCACCGACTGATCGATCTGGCGGATATAGCTGCGCAAAGTCTGGGCGACGACAGTCGGCTGTTCGAAGATCTCCTTTTGCATGAAGTGGCGGTATTCGCCCTTTTCGATTGCCGCTGCGGTTGCCCCCGAATGGACGACGGGGCGTTCTACAGGCAAGTTCGCGGCGTCGAAGATTGTCG
>JANMQW010000051.1:0-4754 GCA_031370725.1 Novosphingobium sp. | reverse complement strand
CGACACGATCGTCACCGAACAGGCCGACCTCACGGTCGAACTGGGTGAAACCGGTTATGCCTTTGCCCAAGTCGGCGAGCCCGATCTGCTGATCGATCACGCGCGCCGCGAAGGCGACCTGACTTTGCCTGTCACTCCCGCGGGCAAGTATAATTTCGGCGACGTGATCAGCAGGCTGCCGAAGTTCCTCAGCTCGAAACACCTCGCCAGCATCGCGCGGTTCGACGTGGGCGACATCTACAAGAAGTCGCTGGTCGACGACCTGCGCCGCGCGATCCTCGCCACGGGGCTGGTCTCCAGCGTGACGGTCACTCCGCGCGAAACCGAAGCCCCCGCACCCAATAGTTCGGGAGGGGGTAATCCCGGCACGGTCGATCTCGACGTCGCGCTGACTACCGCCAAGCTGCGCACGATCGCCGGGCTGCTCGGCTATTCGAGCGGCGAAGGCTTCCGCGCCGAGGCGAGCTGGGAGCATCGTAACTTCTTCCCGCCCGAAGGCCTGCTGCGCGTGCGCGGGGTGGCGGGGACGCAGGAACAGCTCGCCGGGGTGACCTTCCGCCGCAACAACTTCATGGGCCGCGACCGCGTGCTCAGCGTCGACCTGTTCGCCCAAACGCAGGACCGCGACGCGTTCGATGCGCGGACGGTGTCGTTCATCGCCAGCTTCGAGCGCCAATCGACGATCCTCTACCAGAAGCGCTGGTCGTACGGGATCGGGGTGGAGGCGGTCGCGTCGCAAGAGCGCGAAGGCAGCGTCAATGGCGTCCGCGCGCCGCGCCAGACGTTCTTCATCGGCGCGTTGCCCGGCCATGTCCTTTACGATGCGAGCGACGACCTGCTCGATCCCAAACGGGGCTTCCGCGCCGGACTGCGCGTCTCGCCCGAATACTCGAAGATCAATGGCGGCAGCAGCGGCACGTACATCAAGGCGCAGTTCGACGGCAGTTACTACCAGCCCGTCGGCGAGAAGATCGTGCTCGCCGCGCGGGCCCGGTTGGGCACGATCACCGGGGCAGACATCGCCCAGATCGCCCCGTCGCGGCGGTTCTATGCGGGCGGTGGCGGATCGGTGCGCGGCTATGGCTACCAGCAGATCGGCCCGCGCAATTCGGTCGGCGATCCCAGCGGCGGGCGTTCGCTGAGCGAGCTGGCTTTCGAAGCGCGCGTGCGCACCGGGCTGTTCGGGGGCGCACTGGCCTTTGTGCCGTTCGTCGATGCTGGCGCGGTCGATACCACCACCACCCCCAGCTTCCAGGACTTGCGCTTTGGCGCCGGACTGGGGATCCGCTATTACACCAACTTCGGCCCGCTGCGGATCGACGTCGGCACGCCGCTCAATCCGCGCAAGGGTGACAGCCGGATCGGGGTCTACGTCGCGCTGGGGCAGGCGTTCTGATGGCCGACGAGGTTCCAGTCGCCGAGCATGATCCGTTGACCGGCGAGGTCGCTCCGCCCCCCGGCCCCGCGCGCCGCAACTGGCGGCGCTATATCGTCACCCGTGGTGCGGCGCTGCTCGGCGCCGCGGTGCTAGGCCTGTTTGCGCTGGTTCTGCTGCTCGACAGCCAGATCGGCCACCGCTTCGTGATCGACCGGATCGCCGAACTCAGCCCGCGCTCGGGCCTCAAGATCGAGGTCGGGCGGATCGAGGGTTCGATCTTCAACGAGGCCAAGCTCCACGACATCGTCCTGCGCGACGGGCTAGGCGTGTTCATGATGGTGCCCGAGGCCGAGCTGCATTGGCGGCCGTTTTCATGGCTCAAAAGCGGGCTCGATATCCGCAAGCTGGTGCTCCACCGTGGCGAGCTGTCGCGCTATCCCAGGCTGCGCCCGGGCGATCCAAACGCACCGCTGCTGCCGCAGTTCGATATTCGCGTAGACCACTTCGAACTCGACAAACTGACGCTGGGCGAAAAGGTCATCGGCCAGCGCCGCCGGATCGATCTCGTCTCGAGGGCCGATATCCGCAAGGGCCGGGTGCTGCTGAGTGTCAACTCGCAGCTGGGCGGGTCCGATCGCCTGGTCGGGCGGATCGATGCCGAGCCCGACCGCGACAAGTTCGAGCTGTTCGCCGACTATGCCGCGCCCAAAGGGGGCGTTCTGGCCGGATTGGCGGGCGCCAGAAGCGACATCCGCGCCAAGCTGTTCGGCAAGGGCAAATGGAGCGATTGGCACGGCGGGCTTTACGCCACGCAGGACGCCAAGCGTTTCGCCGCATTCCAGATCGGCAATCGCGCCGGGCGCTTCAAGGTTCTGGGCCAGGCCTATCCCGACGGCCTGCTGAGCGGCACCGCCAAGGCTGCAATCGGCCCGGCGCTGTCGCTCAAGTTCGACGGCACCTTTCAGGACAGCCTGCTGAGCGGCAACATCTGGTCCGACGCCGCCGCGTTCAAGGCCAACGCAGGGGGCAAGATCGATTTTGCCGCCAACCGCTTCGTCGGGCTGGTGACAAAAGTCGCAATCGACCGCCCCGATCTGATCCTCGCCTCGCCCAAACTGGAAGGCGTGCGGCTGGCGGGAACGCTAGATGGCGCTTTCCGCAACTTGACTTTCGCGCACGAACTCCGGATCGACCGGCTCACCGCGGGGACCACGGTCGCCCAGGGTCTGCGCACCGCCGGGGTGGCGCGATACGATGGCGCGCGCTTGGTCGTCCCTCTCGATCTGACTGCGGCCAAAGTCGTGACCGGCAACCCCCAGCTCGACCCACGCTTTGCCGGGGCGACCGCGCGCGGCGAGCTGGTACTGGCGGGGAACCGGCTGACCTCGGACAACCTGGCGATCAACTTGCGCGGGCTGGCCGCGCGGCTGGCCTTGCGCGGGGATACAGCGAACGCCAGCTACGCGGTCGCCGGACCAGTGACCGCGCGCGGGTTCACTTTGCCCAATCTCGGCCTGGTCGATGCCGACGCCAAGATCCTCGCCAGCATTGGTGCTGGAAGCCCATGGAAGCTGGCGGTCAACGCCAACGGGCGGATGACGCGGATCGACAACGCCACGCTGGCCAGCGTCGCGGGCGGCAACATCCGCTTTTCAGGGGGGATCAACCTGGCCCAGAACGCACCGATCCTGTTCCGTGACGCGCGGCTGACCGCCAGCAAAGTCAACCTGCGGGTCAGCGGCCAGCGCCTGCCCGATGGCCGCACGACGTTTGCGGGTGGCGGACGTCACGTCGATTACGGGCCGTTTACGGTGAAGGCCGATGTCGGCAAGGATGGCCCGCGCGCCGCGCTGGTGTTTGCCAATCCCTATCCCGCCGCAGGTCTCAAAGATGTCCGCGTCGCGCTCGCGCCGATCAAGGACGGCTTCCGCATCGATACCGCGGGCGGATCGACGCTCGGCCCGTTCGATGGCGTGATCAACCTGTTCTCCTCGCCCGGCGGCGCGACCCGGCTGGCGATCGAGCGATTGAAAGTGTGGCAAACCAACGTCACCGGCGATGTGGTGCTCGCCAAGGCCGGAGTCAGTGGCAACCTCGCGCTCAACGGCGGCGGGCTTGACGGGACCGTGAAGATCACTCCGCAAGGCAACGGCCAGGCGATTGCGGCGCTGGTCTCCGCCAACAATGCCCGCTTCGGCGGTCCGACCCCGCTGTCGATCTCGCGCGGGCGGCTCGAAGCGACGGGCTTTATCGCCAAGGGCCGGACAACGATCGATGCGTCGATATCGGGCGAAGGCATCGCCAGCGGGCGGCTGTTCATTGGGCGACTGGCGGCCAACGCCAAGCTGGTCAACGGCGCGGGCAGCGTGGTCGCTTCGATCAATGGATCGCGCGGCAGCCGCTTCGCGTTGTCCGGGACCGGGCAGATCTCGCCGGGCCGGGTGGTGGTGCTGGCGACAGGCGAATATGCCGGGCGGCGGATCACGATGCCGCGCCGCGCGGTGCTGACCCGCGATCCGCGCGGTGGCTGGCAGATCGCCCCCACCCAGATCGGTTTTGGCAGCGGGATCGTGATCGCATCGGGCCACGTTCTGGGTGGACCCACCGACCTTGCGCTCAAGATGGCGCAGATGCCGCTGTCGATCGGCGACATCTTTATCGGCGACCTGGGCCTGGGCGGGACCGCATCGGGCGTGGTCAACTATCGCGCGGCGCCGGGCACCATGCCGACCGGCGACGCGGCGCTGACGATCAAGGGCTTGAGCCGTTCGGGGCTTGTGCTGACCTCCAAGCCGATCGACCTCACCCTCGTCGCGCGGCTCGGCGCTGGCTCGTTCGAAACCCGCGCGACGATCAAAGAAGGCGGCGAAACGCGCGGGCGCCTCCAGGCGCGGATCGCCGGGTTGCCGCCAGGCGGCACGCTGATCGAGCGGCTGCGTGGCGGAGCGCTGTTCGCGCAAGTGCGCTATTCGGGCCCCGCCGACGCGCTGTGGCGACTTGCCGCAGTCGAAGCGTTCGACCTCACCGGCCCGGTCTCGCTGGCCGCCGACGTTACCGGGCGGATCGACGATCCGCGCGTGCGCGGCAGCGTCGCCAGCGACAACCTGCGCGTGCAGAGCGCGCTTTCGGGCACCGACTTGCGCGCGGTGAAGGCGCGCGGCAGTTTTGACGGCTCGCGGCTCCAGCTCTCGTCGTTCAGCGGCTCGACCAAGGGCGGCGGCGGGGTAGTCGGCGCGGGCACGGTCGATCTGTCCAACCTTGGCACCCGCGCCCCGGCAATCGACTTGCGGATCGCCGCCAGCAGCGCGCTGCTGATCGATCGCGACGATATGGCCGCACGCGTTACCGGCCCGCTGCGGCTGGTCTCGAACGGCGT
>JANMQW010000028.1:0-5416 GCA_031370725.1 Novosphingobium sp. | reverse complement strand
GGCCCAGCCCGCCAGGTGCTTGAGGCAGTATTTGGCGGCGGTCACCCCCGGTCCGATGTCGGAAAGCATGCTTTGCTGCACGCTGCGGTGCCCGAAATCTGCGCTCATCGCCTTGGCCAGTATGTCGCCGCGTTCGCGCGCAAGAGCGATCAGCCGCTCGAGCCGATCGCGCCGCACCGAAAGTGCCTCGGGCCGGGCAGCGGTAAAGGCGGTGCGCTGACGCTCGAGAATATCCTGCATGGTCGACGATTTCGGCATTTAGCTTCCCTGTTCACGCTTAGTTTTGCGCGAGATAGACTGCAAAGCCCGCCAGCGCCAGTAGAGTTCCCAGCGGCAGTGCGGTGTCGGCGGCGGGGGTACGGCGAGCTAGTACCAACGCGCCAACCGCAGCCAGGCCGATCAGGCTGGCGCCAAGCAGCGTCTCGACCACACCGAGCGGCCCCAGCCACAGCCCGATCGCGCCGAGCAGCTTGGGATCGCCCGCCCCCAGCCCCTCGCGCCCGCGCAAACGGCGATAGAACAGCGCCGCGAACCACAGCAGCCCGAAACCCAGCGCGGCGCCGAGCAGTGGTCCGACGAGCAGTTGGATATCGCTGGCTGCTGCCAGCGCCGCCGGAACGAGGCCGGTCGCGGCGAGCAGGATCACCAGCCGGTCGGGCAGCCAGAAATGGCGCAAGTCGAGCAGGCCGAGCAGCAGCAGTTGCCACCCCAGCACCAGCCCGATCCCCAGCATCGCGCCGTCGCGGGCGACTAGCGCAGCCGCGACTCCGACCATCGCCCCGCCGATTTCGGCAACGAACTGGCCGCGATCGATCGGAGTCTTGCAGGCCCTGCAGCGCCCCCTCAATACAAAGAACGAAAGAACCGGGATCAGCTCCAACGGTCCCAGCACCCGCCTGCAGCCATCGCAGCGCGAGCGACCGGAAACCACCGTTTCGCCTTTGGGCAGGCGGACCAGCGCCGCGCCCAGAAAACTCCCGACGACCGCCCCCAGCACTCCCGCCGCAACCGCGATTTCCCACCGCGCAAAAGCCACGATGTGATCGGTCGTAACAATAGCTATCGCGCGCTCCCGTTGCCATTTGTGCGGTGCAGCGATATGCCAACCCGCAAAGCTTCGCACTCCCGTTACAACGCCAGAAAGGCCTTGTCGCCATGCCCCAGTTCTCCGCCGCAGACCCGATCGTGATCCTGTCCACCGCGCGCACCCCGATGGGCGCGATGCAGGGCGCGCTCGCCGATGTTTCAGCGACCGATCTGGGCGCCGCCGCGGTGCGGGCAGCGGTCGAGCGAGCCGGCGTCGATGGCGCCGCGATCGACCGCATCTATATGGGTTGCGTGCTACCCGCCGGGCTAGGCCAGGCACCCGCGCGGCAGGCCGCGATCAAGGCCGGGCTGCCCAAGTCGGTTCAGGCGACCACGGTCAACAAGGTCTGCGGATCGGGGATGCAGACGGTGATTATGGGGGCCGAGGCGCTCGCCAGCGGCACCGTCGATCTGATTGTCGCGGGCGGGATGGAGAGCATGACCAATGCGCCCTACCTGCTCAAGAAGCACCGCTCGGGCGCGCGGATCGGCCATGATACCGCGTATGACCACATGTTCCTCGACGGACTGGAAGACGCCTACGAGGCGGGCCGGGCAATGGGCACGTTCGCGCAGGACACGGCCAACGAATATCAGCTGACCCGCGAAACGATGGATAACTATTCGATCGAATCACTACGCCGCGCGCAGGCCGCGATCGGTTCGGGCGCGTTTGCAAACGAGATCGTCGCGGTGACGGTAAAGAGCCGCACCGGCGAAACCGTGGTCGATACCGACGAGGCCCCGGGCAAGGGTCGCCCCGACAAGATTCCCGGCCTTAAGCCCGCTTTCGCCAAGGACGGCACGATCACCGCCGCCACCAGCAGTTCGATCTCCGACGGTGCCGCCGCAGTGGTCCTCACTCGCCAGAGCGAAGCCGACCGGATCGGCGCCACCCCGGTTGCGCGGATCGTCGCGGTTGCGGCGCATGCCCAGGAACCCAAGGACTTCACCACCGCCCCGGTCGGTGCGATTAACAAGCTGCTCGAACGCGCGGGCTGGAACATCGCCGATGTCGACCTGTTCGAGGTCAACGAGGCGTTCGCCTGCGTCGCGATGTTCGCAATGCACGACCTGGGCATTCCCCACGACAAGATCAACGTCAACGGCGGCGCCACCGCGCTGGGTCACCCGATCGGTGCGAGCGGCACGCGGATCATCGTGACGCTGATCAATGCGCTGAAAAACCAGGGCAAAACCAAGGGCATCGCCAGCCTGTGCATCGGCGGGGGCGAAGCCACCGCGATCGCGGTCGAGCTGGTCTGACTTTTCCACCGGCGGAGTCGCTATCGCCGGACCCGCATGGTAAATCGCCGGCCTTCGATTCCTCGAAGGGGAGAATTGCCATGAAGAGACTTGCCCTGCTGGCCGGTGTTGCCTTGCTCGCCTCGTGCGGTTCGAAAACCGAACCCGCACCAGATGCGATGGCCAGCGCCGACGCGACGATGCCAATGGACGCCGCCGCCTCGCCAGGCGCGGCGATGGGACCTGCGCCGGGCAGCTATGACGTGACCGGTCCTGACGGAGCCAAGCTGGTCGCAACATTGATGGCCGACGGCACCTATGTCGATCGCAACGAGGCGGGCAAGGTTCTTGAAAAGGGCAAGTGGGCCGTCAAGGATGGCAAGACCTGCTTCGACGATGATGGCGAAAAGGCGGAAGTTTGCTACACTGATAGTGCACCCGCCGCCGACGGAAGCTTTACCGCCACCGAGGCCGACGGCAAAGTCACCCAGGTCAAGCCGCACGCAAAAATGTAGTCACGCGACCGCGTCTGGGGTTCAGGGTCGGCGCTTAAGGCTTGCCCTCGCCCCAGATAGCGCCGGAATTGATCCACGCCGCGTGTCCGGCGACGTCGAACTTGCACCAATCTCCTTCGCATGATCCGACCTTGCCGACCACGCCGGGCTCAGCGCGCCACATCAGTCGTCCCGCGCCTGGCTTGTCGCGCATCTCGGTGGTCGCGCGCTGAACGATCGCGGTCTGCTTGCGGCTGAGGAAACGCGCCAACACCCAGCCACGCGCACCATCGGGGTCCTCGACCAGTCGCCACCCCTCATGGAGGCGGATCACCTTGAGCGGGAGCAGCTTGCGCTTGTAGACCCACACGATGCGGTAATCGCGCGCCGGACCGACGCGCATGTTGACCACATCGGCGGTGAGCGACGCCCAGTAGGGCAGGTCGCCGCTTGCCGACCACGCCGGAACCACTGCGGTCAGCGCCACAGCAAGGCTGGCGACTGGGAGGAGAGCTTTGCGCATCGCCTGCTTCCTAGCCCGCATCCGCCGCACTGCAAACCCGTCAGCGGCTTGACCGGCGGGCCTTCCACAGCCTAGCGATGGGCACCCATGAGCAACCCCGCAACCACCGCCGATCGTTCGTCCACCCGCCGGGTAGAAGGGCCGCCACGGGTGATCGTCACCCGTCGCCTGCTTCCCGCCAGCGAAGCGCGGATGACCGAGCTGTTCGACACCCGGCTGAGTGCCGACGACCGCGCCCTCACCCGCGAAGAACTGGCAGCGGCGATGCAGCAGGCCAACGTGCTCGTCCCCACCGTGACGGACCGGATCGACGCCGAACTGATCGCCGGTGCGGGCGCGCAGCTCGGCCTGATCGCCAGCTTCGGCGCCGGAACCGATCATATCGACCTCCACGCCTGTCGCGCCCGCAAGATCATGGTAACCAATACCCCGGGGGTGTTCACCAACGACACCGCCGACATGACCATGGCGCTGATCCTTTCGGTGCCACGCCGCTTCGTCGAGGGCGGACGCATCCTGCGCAGCGGCGAATGGAGCGGGTGGGCGCCATCGACCCTGCTCGGCCACCGCATCGGCGGCAAAACCCTGGGAATCGTCGGGATGGGCCGGATCGGCCAGGCCGTCGCACACCGGGCGCGGGCGTTCGGGATGGACGTGGTCTATCACAACCGCCACCGCTTGCCCGAAGCCGCAGAACAGATGCTGGGCGCGCGCTTCGAGCCCGATCTCGACCTGCTGGTCGCTGAAGCCGACGTCATCACCCTGCACTGCCCCGCCAGCCCGGAAACGCATCACCTGATCGACGCCCGGCGGCTGGGGCTAATGAAGCCAGACGTCTATCTGGTAAACACCGCGCGCGGCGACCTGATCGACGAGGATGCGCTGATCGATGCGCTGGAGAATGAACGCATCGGCGGCGCTGGGCTCGATGTTTACGCGCACGAACCTGTGGTCGACCCACGACTGGTGGCTTTGACCAACGTCAGCCTGTTGCCGCATCTGGGCAGCGCGACATTCGAAGGGCGCGAGGCGGCGGGCGAGAAGATCATCGCCAACATCCGCTTCTGGGCCGACGGCCACCGCCCGCCCGACCAGGTGCTGGAAGGGTGGAGCTGACCCACGTTCACATTGTCCCGCTCGTGCTGAGCTTGTCGAAGCACCGTCCTTTCTTCTAGGAGCGGCGCCAAGCAAGGGCGGCCCTTCGACAAACTTAGGGCAAACGGGGATTGGGAAAGATGCGTAAAGTCCTTTCGAGCGCGTTGTTGGCGCTCGCCGCCGCTCCGGCGTTCGCGCAAGATGTCGGCACGCTCGACGTAGCCGATAGCGGCGACACCGCGTGGGTGCTGGTTTCTGCCGCGTTCGTGCTGTTGATGGCCGCGCCGGGGCTGACGCTGTTCTACGGCGGGCTGGTGCGAGCGAAGAGTTTCCTCAGCGTGCTGGTGCAATGCGGCGCGATCGTCGCGGTGGGTTCGCTGCTGTGGGTGGTGTGCGGCTATACTCTGGCGTTCGGGCCCGTCAGCAACGGTTGGCTCGGCGGCGGCGATGCGCTGATGCTGCGCAACCTTGGCAACGTTCGCGACGCCACCGCGGTCCCCGAAAGCGCGTTTGCGCTGTTCCAGCTGACCTTCGCCGCGATTACCCCCGCGCTGATGGCCGGCGCGTGGGTCGATCGCGCGCGGTTTGGCTGGGTGATGGGGTTCTGCGCTTTGTGGGGCCTGGTCGTCTATGCGCCGGTGGCGCACTGGATCTGGGGCGGCGGCTGGCTGGCGACGCGCTTTGGCACACTCGATTTCGCGGGCGGGATCGTGGTCCACACCACTGCCGGAGTTTCCGCGCTGGTTGCCGCACTGCTCCTGGGCAAGCGCCAGGGGTTCCCCAAAACACTAATGCTGCCGCACAGCCCCGCGCTGACGATGGCCGGGGCGGCGCTGCTGTGGATGGGCTGGTTCGGCTTCAACGGCGGCTCCGCACTTGCCGCCAACGACGATGCCGCCAGCGCGATCATCAACACCCACATCGCCGCGAGCATGGCCGCGCTGGCGTGGCTCGCGATCGAGAAATGGAAAGT
>JANMQW010000016.1:0-11663 GCA_031370725.1 Novosphingobium sp. | reverse complement strand
GGGGGTCAGCTCCTTTTTCAGCAGCCGCGCCAGCGCCCAATCGAGGTGCGCCCAGCCGACCTGGAGCTTGCTCTTGAGGTCGGCCAGAGTGAAGCGGGTGTTCTGGAAATCGATTACCGGCTTGCCGAACGCCTTGCGCTCACGGACGAACTCGACCGTATCGTCGAACGCGCGCTGGGCGCTGGCCTGCGACGATACCGCAATCGACAGGCGTTCCTGCGGCAGTTCGCTCATCAGGTAGATGAAGCCCTTGCCCTCTTCGCCGATGCAATTGGTGATCGGCACGCGCACGTCCTCGAAGAACAGCTCGCTGGTGTCGGCCTCGTCCTGGCCGATCTTGTCGAGGTTGCGGCCGCGTTTGAAGCCTTCGCGGTTGGCCTCGACCAGGATGATCGAGACGCCCTTCCACTTGGGTTCGATCTCGGTGTCAGTCTTGGCGCAAACGAGGATCAGGTCGGCGTTCTGGCCATTGGTGATATAGGTCTTGCTGCCGTTGATGACGTAGTGGTTGCCGTCCTTCTTCGCGGTGGTGCGGATGCCCTGAAGGTCCGAACCGGTGCCAGGCTCGGTCATCGCAATCGCGGTGACCACTTCGCCCGCGACCATCTTGGGCAGCCATTCGCGCTTTTGCTCTTCGCTGCCATAGGTGACGAGATAGTTGGTGACGATGTCCGACTGGAGCGAGAAGCCGGTGGTGGCGCGGCCGGTGTAGGCGCTCTCCTCATCGACGATCGCGTTATAGCCGAAATCGAGCCCGAGCCCGCCGTATTCCTCGGGCACCGTCGGGCACAGCATCCCCAGCGCGCCAGCCTTGGGCCAGATTTCGCGCGGGACGATCCCGTTTTCAGCCCATTGCGCGGCGTGCGGCGCGACTTCCTTCTGGAGGAACTGGCGCACGGTCTGACGGAACGCCTCGTGATCTTCGGTATAGACGGTGCGGGCGAGCTGATCGAGCGACATGGTGATGGCGTTCCCTGTGCGGATTGGATCGCGCCTGTGTGGCCGCGCGATACGGCAGGGTCAACCCGATTTAACCGTTCGGTTAAATCGGCGCGAAGTTGCGCCGCGCAACTTTAGCGGCGGTTGCGCCCGGCAATCGTGGTGCCTTGCTTGCTCCGCCGGTCCGGCGGCACCAGATCGTCCGAGGCGAGCACGCCCGGTATGCCCGCGCGGCAATCGAACCGCGGTAAGTCCTCGGGCGAAGCCGCAATTTTAAGCAGGTCCGGGTCGATCTCGGCCACGCACAGCGGCCCGGCCTCGCCCGCCACCACCAGCCTTCGGTCGTTGCCGCCTGCGTTGTAATCGACCACGCCATCGAAGCCGACCATCATCGCTTCGCCCGAAGGCAGCGCCTTGATCAGCGTGCCGGGATTCAGCGGCTCGCCGTCCGGCCCGATCAGGCGGATCTGGCGGGGGATGAAGCGGACGACATCGAGAGCGACCAGCCCGACCGCGCCGCGCGGCACGATGATCCGCTTGCGCGTGTCGCGCGCCAGAGCGTCGGCGGGAAGCTTGTCGGGATCGACGTCGAAGCTGATCGGGACTTGTGCCGGAATGTTTTCGACCAGCAACAGCCCGCCGCGCGAAGTGACCCCCGCAGGGCGGTTTTCGCGCATCACGGTGACTCCGGGGATGGATCCGGTGCGGACCAGGGCATAGCTGCCGCCGGTCTGGTTGCGCGCGAACACCCCGCCGCCCGCGATCAGCACCGATCCGCGCGCATTGGCGCGGAAACCGAAGTTTCTGGCGACATGTTCGGTCTGTCCCTCGATTCGCCCATAGGGACTGCGCCACGCAACGCTGGCGGAAGTGCGGCTCGAAGAGCCGAAGGTCCGTTCAAACGCATAACCCAGCGAGTTGCCCTCGATATCGTGCTTGGAAAGGCTGCTCGAGCCGGTCAGCGGAGCCTTGGTGCCCGCACTCGCCGAACCCTGGAAATTGCGCCCGCCGCCAAGCTGGATTGAAAGCCCGGCAAACGCGGTAAATGCCTGGGTTTCACCGCGGCGATAACCGAACGAGCTGAAAAGATCGATTTTCTGGCTGATCCGGGTGCGGAAAGAGGCATTGAGAAGGTCGGTGTGGCGCTCGAAATTGGGATACCGCGGATCGAATCGGCGTATCTGGCGCGAGGCGGAGAGTTGAATCTGGTTCATGTGGCCCAGATCGAAGTTGATCTGGCCGACGAACTGCTTGGGCGGGAGCGGATCGCCCAGCCTGCTGGCGACGTCGCGATACCCCGCTGTCGGCAAAATCGCCCCGATTCGCCCCGAGATCCGCCTACCGCTCGATTCGAGCGCGAGATTGAGCAGGGTTCCGCTCGTCCCGCCCACCGAATCGCGGCTGTAGCGCGCTTCGAGTGTCGCCAGCGCGAGCCCGCCCAACACGACATCGCCCCGGGCCCCGATGTTAACGAGGCCCGAGGTCCATTCTGCGGTGCCCTCGACGGTCAGCCGCGACGAAATTCCGCGTCGGTAGAAGGCGGTGCCGGCTAGAGGTCCGTAGTCTGTGCTGCGGACCCCGTATCGTCGTCGAACGAAGCCGGCGTTGACCGCGAATTCGCTCAAGTTGCGCGCAAGCAAGTTGCGCGAGACATAAAAGCGGGTGCTCTGGATAACTTCGCGGCCGAGCGCATCGCGCAGGATCACCGAAACTTCGCCGCGCCCGCTGTTGGCGGGCACATTGCGGACGGTAAACTCGCCGGGCTGAATTTCGCCCAGCTTGTAACGCTGATCGCCATTGATCAGGTCAATCCCCGTGGGGACCGCAACCTGGCCGGTGAAGCCGGGCAACGGGGTAGTGACCAGATCGGGGCGCAGGCTGTAATCGGAAGCGATCTGCAAACCGCCAAGGCGCAGCGCGCGCTGGCTTTGGCCGCCAGCCGAAAAGAAATCGCCCGCAGTGGCGGTCAGGCCGCGGCGCGGGAACAGCACAGTAAGCTGGGTGTCGAGCCGGAGCAGGTTGCCGCTCCCCGCCGCGGGGCTGCTGGAAAGCTGAAATCCCGCGGTCAGCGCGACATTGCCGCGGACCAGCGCCGCCGCGACCAATCCGGCAGCATCGGTGCGGCCGCGCACGAGCGTCCCGGTCAAATCATAATCGAGGCGCAGGGCAGTCAGCGGCGCAGACTCGCCGTCACGCTTGGGCGCGCTGGTGAGATCGATCAGATTGTCGCCGTCGCTCTTCCTCAAAAGCTGTACGTCGAGCCGCTGGTGAACTGAATCGAATGCCCATTTGCCGAGTTTGATGGTGTTCAGCGGTATCATACCACCACTCGAATCGGGCACCGGCAGTCCCGCAACGCGCGCCGCGTCCGCGTCGATCGCCAGCGTGCCGTTCTGCCAGGCCAGCTCGACCAGCCGCGAGCGCACATCACCGTCGATCGATATTTCGGACAGCCCGGGCCCGCTGCTCGCCGCGACGCTTTGCGCGGTAAGCCCCTTGGGGAGTGCGAACGGATCCGATTGCGCGAGGGCGGGCGAACCGCCGGACGCCGTCGCCAGAGCGACGGCGAAAAGCGCTAGGAGCCGTTCACCCGCACGTAGGCGAAGCCTGGGCATTGGCGGTCTTGCCATCGACTTGGGCGGTGATCGTCACCGGCCCCAGCGCGCAAGCATTGGCGAGCGGCCAGGCGATTGCCGAGCTGCCCAGAACATAGCGCAACGAATTGCGTTCGATCGGGACGGCCTTGCCCGCCGCCGTCTTGACCTCGATAGTCACGATTCGCGCGGTCGATCCGCCGCCATTGCGGACTTCGACCTTGTCAGCCCCCACCCGCCAGTCGAGCTGCGCCGGTGCGGCGGTATCGCGATCGAGGAAAACCGGGATGGTAAAGCGTAACCGTGCCTCGGCCGAGCCTGATTGGGCCAGCGTGGGATCGGGCAATTGATCGACTGCGAGCCGGAAGCGCTTTTCGCCAGGCGACGCTGCCCCGGTGCGGAGCAACCGCACGATCTGGGTCGCGCCCGGCGGAATGGAGATGATCGATGGCGAGATCGTCAGGGCCGAGCTAGGCGCGAAGCGATCTTCGCCGCCGTCCTGACTCCAAGCGAACAGTCGGGTCTGGACGGGCACTGCGCGTTCTGAAGTGTTGGTCAACATCAGCGTAGCGGTGGGCTTGGAGGCATCGAGCTCGAGCCGCAGCGGGGCGATGTTGAGCCGCGCCAGCCCCGGCGGCGGCGCAACAGGCGCGGCGGCGGGAGCGGCGGGTTCGTCGGCACCGACCGCGGGTGCGGTCAGAGCCACGAACGACCCGCCTGCCAGGATCAGGGCGAAAAGGCGCTGTGAAACGGCAGGTCGGGTCATTCAGGTCTCCAGTGGTTGTCAGAAGGTGACGGTGACCGTCACGGTGTCGAGGTAAGCGCCGGCGCCAACCGAGGTCGCGGTCGACGGAATACGCCCGTAGGCCACCAGGGTCACAGCACCGCTGGTACCGGCGGTACCGACGACCGTGTTGGTCCCGGTGGTGCTGCCCCATGAAGCGCTGCGGGCCGCATCGGTGTAGATGCCGTAAGGCACCTTGACCGGCGTGGTCGCGCCGTTGCTCATGTAACGTTGGGTGCCGACGGCGTTGAGGCCCGAATCGAGGGCCACGTCATAAGACGCGCCATTGGTGCAAACGAGCGATACGGTCGACGTCGTGTCGATGTTCGCGCTGCCGATCGTGGTGGGTGCACCGAACGCCATCGGCGTGGCGGCAACCGTGCACGAATTGATCACGTTGACCGAAACCGGCATCGTATTGGTGGTGGTGGCGGCGAGGGCGGGAGTGGCGACAACCGCGGCGATGGCGGCAAATCCGAAGGCAAAGTTACGCATTGTTTTAATTCCCCAAAAGTCTCGGCTTCAAGGCCACGACCTCCATGCGCATCCAACAATTGAAATATCACTAATGGTTAGGGGATTATTTGCCCCGCCCTCAGGCACAATACCTAGGCCGGTATGGTTAACATCCGGTAAGCGCGGGCGGACCGTGCCAGAAAACAGGGTTGAAATTTTGCTTTGCTTGCCGCGACGTAAAATCGTCGATCAGCCGGGTCAGAACGTAACGGTTACCGTCAACGTATCTCTATAGCTTCCCGACTTGAGCGTCTTGACCGAGGCAACCCGGCCATAGACCGTCAGCAACGATACACCGGTGAGTCCTGAATTCCCTGGGACGTTCTTCGCCGCGCCGGTGCCCCAGACCGCGCTGCGCGGGGGATCCTTGTAGACATCGTAATTGATGTACGCGTTGTACCCGGCATTGAAGACGCGGCGGTTGATGCCGTTGCTATACAATCCGGTGTCGATATCGACCGTGAATGCGATCTTTGGCGGGCACTTGATCGTGATCGTCGCAGTCGAATCGACGTTGATGTTGGTCGGTACGGGGATCAGGAAAATCAGCGGCGTGGCGCTGACGGTGCAGCTGCTGATCGGACTGACCGAGACCTTGAACTGGTTGGTGGCCTTGCCCCTGGCGAGACACGGCGACGCGCCGAGCGCAAACGCGCCCGCCACGAAAATCACCGTTATCAAACGCCTGCGATCCACTGGACGACTCCAACTGAATGGGTCGTCTAGGGGAAATGGCTTAGGCTAAGGTTAAGGCCGTGGTGAGCATATCGAAGCCATCCAGCGGGGTAGCCGACCGCTATCAGATGCCTCCGCCGGTGAGCCGCTGGCACACCAGATCGAGCTGATCGAGCGTACGATAGCGGATCGTGACTGTGCCCGAGCGTGGATCGGTATCGGCGGCGATCGTCACCTTAAGCCCCAGGAAGTCCTCGAGATGGCGCTGGACCGCAGCGATATCAGCGTCTTCGGCAGGATCGCGCGCGGCGCGGGCCTTGCGCGGCGAAGCATCACCTTCGCGCGCGCCGTCGTCGCGCCGCAGCGCTTTGCGCGCCAGGCGTTCTGTGGCGCGCACAGATAGACCGCGGGCGACCACGTCGCGGGCCAGCGTCGCGCAATCGGGGGCGTTGATCAAGGCGCGGGCGTGACCCATCTGCAAACGTCCGTCCTGGAGCATCGCCTGGACCTCGTCCGGCAAAGCCAGCAGCCGCATCAGGTTGGCGACATGGCTGCGCGATTTGTCGACCATCCGCGCAAGATCGGCCTGCGACAGTCCGTCATTTTGGCTAAGCCGCTGATAAGCAGCAGCTTCTTCGATCGGATTGAGGTCCTCGCGCTGGAGGTTCTCGATCAGCGCGAGCGCGCTTACATCGGCATCGTCGAGCTGGCGGACCAGCGCAGGAATTTCGTGCAACCGGGCGCGTTGTGCCGCGCGCCAGCGGCGTTCGCCGGCAACGAGCTGATATTTTCCCGGCCCCAGCGGGCGCACGATGACTGGCTGGATTACCCCGCGCCGGGCGATCGAGGCGGCGAGTTCGTCGAGCGCGGCTTCGTCGAAATGGCGGCGCGGCTGATCGGGATGCGGCTCGATCGCGCCTGTGGCAATGAATGCGAAGCCGCCCGCTGCGGAATTTGTCCCGGGCTCGGCCGCCTGGACAAGCGGCTCCTCGCGGCGAACTTCGCCCATCAACGCGCCCAACCCACGCCCCAGGCCGCCCGGTTTGCGCTTGGCCGGAACAGGGGCCGACAAGCGGATCAGTTCGTCGTTGCTCATGCGGCGATTCTCCGTTCGGGAAGACGCGTGATCAGCTCGCGAGCGAGCGCCATGTAGGCCTGCGATCCGGCGCACGTGTGATCATAGACCAGCGCAGGCAGCCCGTGGCTCGGCGCTTCGGACAGGCGGACGTTGCGCGGAATGACAGTCTCGAACACCAGATTGCCGAGGCACGAGCGGACATCGGCGGCGACCTGATCGGTCAAGCGGTTGCGCCGGTCGAACATCGTCAACACCACCCCAACGATCCCAAGCGCCGGATTGAAGCGTTCCTGGACTTGCTCGACAGTCTTGAGCAATTGCGACAACCCCTCGAGCGCGAAGAATTCGCATTGCAGCGGCACCAGCAAAGTATCCGCCGCGGCCAGCGCGTTGAGCGTCAGCAGGCCCAGCGACGGGGGGCAATCGATCAGGCAGACGTCGTGGCGCGAATCGCCCTGAAGCGCGGTTTTAAGCCGGTTGGTGCGCTCCGAGACGTTAACCAGTTCCACTTCGGCCCCAGATAGGTCGACCGTCGAGGGCACGATATCCAGTCCGGGGATGCGCGTCGGTCGCACTGTTTCGTTGAGTGGACGTCCGTCGATCAACAGATCGTAAGTGGTGTGCTCACGCTCCTCGGCGGAAATCCCGATCCCGGTGGATGCGTTGCCCTGCGGATCGAGATCGACCAACAGCGTCCGCCACCCGGTCGCGGCGAGGGCGGTCGCCAGGTTGATTGCGGTGGTGGTCTTGCCAACCCCGCCTTTCTGGTTGGCGATGGCCATGCAGATCATCGGCTACGCTCCACGCGAATGTGCGGCACGCCTTGGCCGACGAGGATCACCGAATCGGCATCGGTAAGGCTTTGTTCCACGTGGAACATGGACTGGATCGATTTCGACATTTGCAACAGTTCCTGCCGCCCATTTCGCCCTTTGGGCAACAGCCATTGCGTTTGTGGTGTGGAAAAGCGCGCCGAAAGTGCAATCAGTTGTGGCAACGGCGCAAAAGCGCGTGCTGAGATTGTCGCCGCAGGGATAGTCTCCATGGTCTGCAAGCTGGCTCCGGCGACATGAGCGTTAGCGATGTTCAAGAGGTCGATGACGTTTTCAAGCCACAGGATTCGCATGCTTCGATTCTCAACCAGAGTAACCTCAATGTCGGGTCGGCACAGCGCTACGACCAACCCGGGGAACCCCGCACCGCTGCCCAAATCCAGCCATGGGCCGTGTGGTGTTTCACGTGGAACACACAGGAGCTGCGCAGAGTCGGCAAGGTGGCGGACCCACGCATGCTCGAAGGAAGCCGCGGACACCAGGTTCTGGCGGGTGTTCTCCATGCGTAAAAGTTCGATGAGTTGATCGAGCTTGCGGATTGTCGCCTCGTCGCACCCCAACGCCGCGCCGAACCAGTCGCGCGCCTCAGCCTCGCTGCCCAGCGTCATGCTGCGGCGTGCTGGCGCGCGTGGACCAGCAAGACCGCAAGCGCTGCAGGAGTGATCCCCGCGATCCGCCCTGCCGCGCCAAGCGTCGCGGGCCGCGCGGCAGCCAGTCGCTCGGTCATCTCGTTCGACAGGCCCGGCACCGCCGCATAGTCGAGCGTGAGCGGCAAGATCAGCGCCTCGCTCGAGCGCAGATCGCGCAACTCAGCGTCCTGGCGAGCGAGATACGGCGCATAAGCGGCATCCTCTGCGATCTCCTCGGCCAGATCGGCATCGTCGAGAGCCCCGTCACCAAGCACGGTGGCCAGCGTCACTTGGGGTATTCGCAGCCAGTCGCGCAAGCTGCGGCCCTCGCCCGATCCGCCGCCAAGCCCAAGTTCGCCGGGCCGCGCCCAGCGATCGAGCGAAGCCTCGTGTCGCATGCGCTCGTCCTCACGCCGCGCGAACCATTCAGCCCGCTCGGCGCCGACGCAGCCGGCGGACAGCGCCAGCGGGGTCAGCCGGGTCGAGGCGTTGTTGGCCCTCAGCCGCAGCCGGTATTCGGCGCGCGCAGTGAGCATCCGATAGGGTTCGCTGACACCCTGCAGGGTCAGATCGTCGACCATTACCGCGATGTAGCTATTGGCGCGGTCGAGTGGCGCGGGTTCGCACCCGAGCACCGCTGCTGCTGCGTGCATCCCCGCAACCAGGCCCTGTGCCGCCGCTTCCTCATAGCCGGTGGTTCCGTTGATCTGACCTGCACAATACAGCCCCCGAATTGCGCGCAGTTCCAGCGAAGGCCGTAACGCACGCGGATCGATGTGATCGTATTCGACCGCATAGCCCGGCACAGTCATTACCACCTGCTCCAGCCCGCCCATGGTCCGCAGCATCGCCAGTTGGACGTCGGCGGGCAGCGAGGTGCTGATTCCGTTGGGATAGACAGCGTGATCGCTCAGGCTTTCATGTTCGAGGAACACTTGGTGGCCGTCGCGATCGGCGAAGCGGTGGATCTTGTCTTCGATCGACGGACAGTAGCGCGGCCCCTGTGCGCCGATCGCACCGCTGAACAGCGGCGAGCGGTGGAGGTTGGCACGGATGACGTCGTGGCTTCGCTGGTTGGTCCGCGCAATCGCGCAGAACAGCTGGGGATTGGCACGCTGCCGGGTGAGTGGCGACATCGTCCACGGCTCGGCGTCGCTGGGTTGCTCGGGCAGCCGCGCCCAATCGATCGTCCGCCCGTCGAGGCGCGGCGGAGTGCCGGTCTTGAGCCGCGCCATAGGCAATACAGCCTCACGCAGTTGCACCGCCAGCCGATGCGCCCCCGCCTCCCCGATCCGGCCACCGGCAAAGGTTTCCTCACCGCGAAACATCCGACCGCCCAGAAAAGTGCCGGTGCACAGGATCACCGATGGAGCGAGCAGCCGCGAGCCATCGCCGAGTTCGACTCCGGCGATCTTGCCGCTTGCGATAACCAGCGCCGCCACTTCCCCACCGACAATCTCCAGACCGGATTGGGCCGAAAGTATCTGCTGGATTGCCATGCGAAACAGCGCGCGGTCGGCCTGGACCCGCGGCCCCTGCACCGCGCTGCCCTTCGACCGGTTGAGCATACGATAGTGGATCGCGGCGGCATCGGCGGCACGCCCGATCAAGCCGTCGAAGGCATCGACCTCGCGCACCAGATGGCCCTTGCCCAGCCCGCCGATCGCCGGGTTACAACTCATCGCGCCGACCGTGGCCGGATCGAACGTGACCAGCGCCACCCGCGCACCCATCCGCGCCGCAACCCCCGCCGCCTCGCATCCGGCATGCCCGCCGCCAACTACAATGACATCGTAACCGCTCACGACCGCGCCATTACCGCACCGGACCGCAACGGTCAAAAGTGAAGCTGTTCCACGTGGAACATCACTTGCCGATGCAAAACCGTTCGAACAGCGCGTCGAGCATGTCTTCGGTGCCGCTCCGCCCAACCAGTCGGTCGAGCGCGACGCGGGCCAGGCGCAAGTGCTCGGCGGCGAGCAAGGAGTCGTGGGCTTGCGCGGCGTCGGCGATGGCAGCGCGGCATTCATCGAGCAGGCGGTGTTGGCGCTGGCCGAGTGCTACCTCGCCCGGCGCGGGCATTGCGGCGCGGGCGGTGGCGATAAGGTCCGCGCGCAAGGCGTCGATCCCTTCGCCGGTCAAGGCCGAGATGGTGTGGCGCGAATTGGCAACCGCCGTTCGGTCGGAACGATCGCATTGCGGAGCAAGTAGCCAGGCGCCCTCGGGCCGTCCGTCCGCAGGCCCCAGCCATAGCACAAGGTCTGCTGCCTCGCTCGCGGCGAGCGCGCGTTCGATCCCGATCCGTTCGACGACATCCTGGCTATCGGTGCGCAAACCGGCGGTGTCAGCGAACACGAACGGCACGCCATCGAGTGCGACGGGTCGCGTCAAGACGTCACGCGTGGTCCCGGGAATGGGTGTGGCGATGGCCGCCTCGCTGTCAACTAACACATTGAAAAGTGTACTTTTTCCGGCGTTGGGTGGACCCGCTATCACCACCCGGAAACCCTCGCGCAGGATTTCCGCCCGCGGCCGACGCAACCAGGTTTTGAGTTCGTCCGCGAGTGTGCAGCAGTCGGATGAAAGGCCGATTGGCCCCACAGCCACATCGTCCTCGTCGGAAAAGTCGAGCGCCGCCTCAACCGCTGCGGACAGCTCCAGCACCCGCACTCGCCAGCTTTCGACCATGCGCGACAGTTCGCCCGAGGCCATCGCCAGCGCGCTGCGGCGCTGGAGTTCGGTCTCGGCGGCCAGCAGATCGGACAGCCCCTCGGCTTCGGCCAGGTCGATCCGCCCATTGGCGAAAGCCCGTCTTGTGAACGCTCCCGCTTCGGCGCGGCGCAAGCCCGGCAATCGTGCGAGCGCGTTTTCGACCGCTGCGATCACCGCGCGACCGCCATGGAGGTGCAATTCGGCGACATCCTCGCCCGTCGCGGTACCCGGACCGGGCAGCCACAGCGCCAGCGCCCGATCGAGCAGTGCGCCATCAACCGGATCGCCCAGCCGCACCGCGCTTGCTCGGCGCGGTTCGGGCAAGCGACCCGCCAACGCCCGTAACGCTGCGCCGGCGTGCGGTCCGCTAATCCGCACCACTGCTATACCCGCAGGCGGCGATCCGCTCGAGAGCGCGAAAATCGTATCGGTCATGGCCTTGGTCGCGAGGTCGTGCGAACCCTCAATCGTCGTTGCGCTTGCGGCTACCCTTGGTGGCGGCTTCGGCCATCGCCCCAAGCGCGCCTGGGCCGTTCTCCATGAACTGCTGGAACAGCTTCATCCCGATTGCGCCCATCGGTGCGAGCTGCTTGGCATAGTCCTGCAACTGATCGATGCTGGATACGCCCTTCATCGCCTTGGAGACCGCATCGACATAGACCGCGTTGGCCTTGCTGACATCGGGAAAGCCCAGGAAAGTGCGGGCCTCCTCGGGGGTGCAATCGACCTCTACCTGGAACTTCATGGACGCTCTCCTCCCGTGCGGTGCGCAGCCTGTCACACAGCCTTGGCAAAGTCCACGTACCCCGCCTAGGCTCGCCGACGAACCTGGCTTCGAAAAGGATCTGGCGATGGGCGACATGACCGCGATTCCCGCACTCGATGGCGCAGGCGAGATTCCCG
>JANMQW010000008.1:0-2252 GCA_031370725.1 Novosphingobium sp. | reverse complement strand
AACGGGCTCGCCAACCTCGTCGGTTTGCCCTGCGGCACGATCTTCCAGTCGCGCGCCACGATCTCGCCGATCAGCGTCGCCAGCTGGATTTCCGCCAAGCGTGCGCCGACGCAGCGATGGATGCCGTGGCCGAACGCCAGGTGACGCCGGGCATTTGTGCGCGCCACGTCGAACTGCTCGGCATCGGGGAACACGCTCTCGTCGCGGTTGGCCGAGATGTACCACATCACGACCTTTTCACCCTTGGCGATGCGTTGCCCGCCCAGCTCTGCGTCGCAAGTCGCGGTGCGGCGCATGTGGGTGACGGGCGATTGCCAGCGGATGATTTCCTGCGCGGCGTTGGGAATCAGCGAGGGATTGGCGTGAAGCGCATCGAGCTGTTCGGGATAGCGCGCCAGCGCCTCGACCAGCCCGCCCATCGAATGGCGGGTGGTGTCGTTGCCGCCGACGATCAGCAGCGCGATATTGCTGATCCGCTCGAACGGGGTGAGGTGGCCCATTGCCTCGCTGTGGACCATCCGGCTGAGCAGGTCGTCGCTCGGCGGCTGCGCCAGCCGCTCGGCCATTAGCGCGTCGAACCGGCCGAGCATCCGCCCCATCTCGGTGAGGAAGGTGACGCGGCGGGCTTCGTCAACGTCGGGCCGGATGTCGCTCGCCAGATCGGACCACAGCTTGATGTCGTGGCGTTCTTCCCACGGGAAGCCGAACAGGATGCACAGCATGCCCACCGTAAGCGGGACCGCGACCTGGCTGGTCCAGTCGAAGGTCTCGCCCACCGGCAGAGCATCGAACAGTTCCTGCGTGCGTTGGCGTACGGTAACCTCGCGATCGGCCATCTGGCTGGGGTTGAACGCGGGGGAAACGACCTTGCGCTGATCGGTATGGCGCGGCGCGTCCATCGCGATGAAGTTTTCCAGGTTGGTCTCGGGCAGCGGCGTGAGAATCGTGATATTGCCGTTGGCCGCCGCCGAAGAAAACTCGCCCGCGCGCAGTTCGACCTCGCTGATCAGCGCGTGGCTGACCACCGACCAGTACCCGCCATAGGGGCTTTCCGGGCACCAGCTGATCGGCATCTCGGCACGCAACTGCGCAAATGGTGCGCGCCAGGTGTCGTCGACGAACAGCGCATTGTCGCTGACATCGAACGGCGCGATCGCGCGGGGAGGGTGGGCGAGTGTGGCCATCGGGGAAGTCTCCTGCTGGCCGCCACTTCTATTTAACCGCGCGGTTAAAGTCCATCGCTTGCTGGACGCGGTGGCGTGTCGGCCTTATGCTGATGGCATCCCCGGGGAGTCACGTGACTGAGAGGGGCTGGTAACGCAGCCCGACCCGTCGAACCTGAACCCGTTAGCACGGGCGGAGGGAGGGCGTTTTTTGCGCTCGATCTCCCGTCCAAGGAGCCGCGCATTATGGCCGACATCAACAGTAAGCTGGAAATCGGCGTAACCACCGGCCCGATCCGCGGTAGCCGCAAGGTCTACATCGGTCCGTTCAAAGTAGCGATGCGCGAGATCAATCTTGAGCCATCGTGCGGTGAACCACCGTTGCGGGTGTATGATCCGTCCGGCCCCTACACCGATCCCGCCGCCGACATCGACATTGCCGCCGGGCTGCCGATGATCCGCCGCGATTGGCAGCTCGCGCGCGGCGATGTCGAGGAATACACCCCCCGCGAAGTCCGCGCCGAGGATAATGGCCAGACCGGCCCGGATCGCAGCGGCGGCGTCCCCGCGTTCCCCACCGCGTTGCGCCGGCCCTTACGCGCCAAGGCCGGGGCCAACCTCAGCCAGATGTATTACGCGCGCCGCGGGATCATCACCCCCGAGATGGAATACGTCGCCACGCGCGAAAACCTCGGGCGCGAAATGGCGCGCGATCATGTGCGCGATGGGCAGGATTGGGGCGCGAGCATCCCCGACAACGTCACCGCCGAATTCGTCCGTGACGAGGTGGCGCGGGGCCGCGCGATTTCCCCAGCAACGTCAACCACCCCGAATGCGAACCGATGGCGATCGGGCGCAACTTCCTCGTCAAGATCAACGCCAACATTGGCAACTCCGCCGTGGCATCGGACGTCGCCTCCGAAGTCGACAAGCTGGTCTGGTCGATCCGCTGGGGTGCGGACACCGTGATGGACCTCAGCACCGGGCGCAACATCCACGACACCCGCGAATGGATCATCCGCAACAGCCCCGTGCCGATCGGCACCGTGCCGATCTATCAGGCGCTCGAAAAGGTCGGCGGGGTGGCCG
>JANMQW010000450.1:0-3995 GCA_031370725.1 Novosphingobium sp. | reverse complement strand
GTCATCCGAGCCGATCTTGCAAAGGGCCGACAAACCAATGAAGCGCAGCGAATGCATGGTCTGTTCGGGCAACCGGCTGGTCGAATTCATCGACCTGGGGCAGCAGGTGGATCGCGGCGAGTTGGAGCAGCTCCATCAGCCGCGCGGCGGGCTGGAGCGGGTGGAAGCGGACGTTCGCGAGACCATTGGCCTGCGCCTTCAGCCGCGCCAGCTCGGGGCCCTCGCCGCAGACAACGAACACCAGATCGTCGCGCTGCGCCAGCTGCCGAGCCGCCTCGACGATCAGCCCCGCGCCTTGTTTCGCGCCGATGTTGCCCGAATAAAGCACCACCTGGCGCGACCCGAGGTGCCACTCATCGCGAAAACCTGATTGGGTGGATTTGCCCGGCACGGCGTTGGCCCAGTTGCGCAGTTCAAAGGTGCGCTCGGGCGCTACCCCTTTTTCGATTAGCCGCGCGACCATCTGCGGGCTGATAGACGAGACCATGTCGGCCCAGCGCAGCACCATGCGCTCAGTGGCGAGCAGAATTCGCGCTAGACGTGCTCCCCTGACCATTCCGGTGGCGAACGCGGCATCGGCCTCGAAATCCTGGAGATGCAGCCACAGCTTGGCGCCGCCCAACGTCGCGCCCAGCCGGGCGGGCAGCGCGCTCATAATAGAAGGCGCGATGCACAGCACCGCGTCGGGTCGGTGGCGCAGCGCGCGCCAGGCGACGGCAGGCAGCGCCGTAAGCAAAAAGCTGAAGTGATGGAGCACCCGTTTGATCCCGCCAGGCACGCGCGGGACGTAGTGCCAACAGCGCGTGACGCCGACGCCGTTATGATGCGCGCGGCGCCAGGCAAAACCGCGAAAGCCCGAATAGACGCGCCATTGCGGGTAATACGGTCGCCCGGCGACCACCTCGACCCGGTGTCCGCAACCGGCCAAGTACTCGACGAGCCCCGTGGTGTATGGTCCGATCCCGATCGGCTCGGGCGCGTAGTTGAGCCCGACGATCAGGACTTTCAATCGCCGATCCTCAGTTCTTCTTGGGAACCGAGAAGCTGCCGCTGACCCGGCCGCCGCGGCCAGATCCGGTCGTCCCCAGCGCCGAAGACGAGCCCCCGGCGCGGCCATCGACGCTCGATACGCCGCTGTTGAGATCGATCACCAGTCGCCCGCCGTTGAGCGTGTCGCTGCCGCGGCGCAGTCCAACGTTGCCGACCATGGTGATGATCCGGCGATTGAAATCGTAGATCGCGACGTCGCCGCGCGCGCTTTCATTGCCGCGGTCGACTCGCACGCCGCCGGTGGCGTCGATCCGCTGGATGGAAAGGCTGCCGGTGTCGGTGTAGGCGACGGTGGTCCGCGCCGCTTTCAGATTGAGGTCGCCCTGGACGATATCCACATTGCCCGACAGGACGACGCGGTTTTGGCGATCCTGGAGTTCGATGCGGTCGGCCGAATAGTTGACCGGCTGGTTGCTGTTGAAGCCCGAGATGCCCTGCGCCTGGGCGACCCAGCCTGCCCCGGCGAGCATCGCGGCACCGCTGGCAAAACCGGCGATCAACGCGCGTAAGGCGAGGGAGGGAAGCGAATTCATCGCGGGGGCCTTAACCGCTTGATCGCGGTTGGGGAAGGTGCCCATTCACGGCATCCGCATCCGGCCGGGAGTCATCCGCAAGCGGGCGTGCCCATCGAGGGTGACGGTTCGGGCATTGAGATCGCTGACAATCCGGTCGGCGCTAAAGGTCCCCGCAGGCACTTCGCCCGAAACGCGCCCGCGGCTCGCCATCCGCTGTTTCTGGACATCGATGTCGACATCCTGCGCGGTCATCCGATAGCCGTCGGCGGTGGCGAACATCACCGGACCGAAAATCCGCATCTGCTGCGCGTCCATGTCGTAGGCGCCCGAATTGGCCGAAAGCACCGCCGGCCCCTGGGTCAGCAACATCCGCGCGACCAGTTCCTGCATCGTTACCACCGGGTTGGCCGCGGTGTGCTGGACCGCCGACCCCGCGGTGATCGAAAACGGGCGGCCCTGATCGTCCGCGCCGCGGTACATCGCGCGGTCGACCCGCAGGCGATCGTCGACTATCGCCACCTTGTTGCGATCGAGCAGGAAGCTGACTTCACCGCGCGGGCTTAGCGGGCTGAACACCATGATCGCGGCGAGCACGCCGATCCCTGCGGGCAGGGCGACGGCGAGCGTGCGGACGAGCCGGTCGTGCGATCCGCCGGGGTTGGCGAAGCGGCGGCGCCTGGAGCGAATCTGGTCGGCCTGGACGGTCATGTCGCCAATGCCTTAGCCCTGCGCCGCCTTACTCGTGGCTGAAGATGTCGCGATCGGCCCACCCGGCCAGATCGAGCAGCGCGCGGGTCGGGAGGAAATCGAACGCCGCCTGGGCGAGTTCGGTGCGGCCCTCCCGCTCGAGCCGCGCGACGAAAATCGTGTGCATCGCGTGGAGATAGCGCACATCGGACGCAGCATATTCCTGCTGCGCGTCGCTCAGCGTATCGGCACCCCAGTCGCTCGACTGCTGCTGTTTCGAAATCTCCTTGGCGAGCAGCTCGCGGACGATTTCCTTGAGGCCGTGGCGGTCGGTGTAGGTCCGCACCAGCTTGCTGGCGATCTTGGTGCAGAACACCGGGGTCGCCATCACCCCCATGTAATGATGGATCGCAGCGAGATCGAATCGTGCAAAGTGGAACAGCTTGATCCGCGCCGGATCGCCCAGCACGGCGCGCAAGTTTGGCGCGGCATACGTGCTGTTCGCGGCAAACCGCACCAGATGCTCGTCGCCGCCACCATCGCTGATCTGGAGCAGGCACAACCGGTCGCGCGCGGTGATCAGCCCCAGCGTCTCGGTATCGACGGCGACCGGACCGGGTGCGAGCACGCCGACGGGCAGGTCTTCTTCATGAAAATGGACGGTCATTGGCGGTCGTTTAGGCCGATTGGTGAGGGGTGTCCAACCCCCCAACCCAAACCCAACCCAACCCGCTCATCCCGAGCGAAGTCGAGGGATCGCGCGCAACGCCCGGATGTTGCGCGAGGTGTCTCGACTTCGCTCGACAGGAGCGGGTAGTGGGGATGGGTGGCTGAGACCCCCCTCCCCGAAAGCTGGCGTCCAACGCTCGAGCCGGTGCTGGTGACGCCACGCTTGCGCGCGCTGGGCGGGTTCCTCAGCGCCGAGGAAGCGGCCGGCAAGTCGATCTACCCGCCGCGCGGCCAGCGCCTCGCCGCGCTCGAACGCACGCCGCTGAATGCGGTCAAAGTCGTGATCCTCGGCCAGGATCCCTACCACGGCCCCGGTCAGGCGCATGGCCTGTCGTTCTCGGTGCCCGAGGGGATCGCGATCCCGCCGAGCCTGCGCAACATCTACAAGGAACTCGAAAGCGACCTCGGCATCGCCCCCGCGGCGCACGGCAACCTGGCGCGCTGGGCCGGGCAGGGCGTGCTCCTGCTCAACACTTCGCTGACGGTCGAGGCAGGCAACGCTGGGTCGCACCAGCAGCGCGGCTGGGAAGAATTCACCGACGCCGCAGTCGCCGCGGTCGCCGCGCGGGCGGAACCGAGCGTGTTTGTGCTGTGGGGCAGCCATGCCCAGAAGAAAGCCGCGCGGGTCGCCGGGCTCGGCGCGGATTCGCCGCATCTGGTGCTGCGCAGCCCGCATCCCAGCCCGCACTCGGCGTATGCCTGGATATTCGGTTCGCGCCCGGTCAGCAAGGCGCACGCGTTGCTCGGAGCGAATGGGCGCGGGGCAATCGACTGGCGGGTTGGGTGAGCGTTTGGCGGGGCGCATCCGCGCCACGCGTCGCTAGACACTTGATACGCGACACCGTCTTCGGCCAGCCACCGGTTGGTGGAACAGTCGCCATACTCGATCTTGAAGACTATCATTAGGAAGCCCCATGCCCATGCACAGCCCGCCCCATATCGGCGATTTCATCCGCACCGAGATTCTCGAAGCGCATGGCCTCAGCGTCACCGGGGCGGCGGTTGCGCTGGGCG
>JANMQW010000444.1:0-5889 GCA_031370725.1 Novosphingobium sp. | reverse complement strand
CCCGGCGTCACGATCCTGTGCGGGCGGTTCGAGGGGTTCGACGAACGGCTGTTCGAGGCCCGCCCCCACATCGAACAGGTCAGTCTCGGCGACATCATTTTGTCGGGTGGAGAGCCTGCCGCGCTGGCTTTGCTCGATGCTTGCATTCGCCTGCTCCCCGGCGTAATGGGCGCGCCTTCCAGCGGGGCCGAGGAGTCGTTCGAGGACGGACTTCTCGAGTACCCGCACTATACCCGTCCCGTCACATGGGAAGGGCGCACGATCCCCGAAGTGCTGCGATCGGGGGATCATGCGAAGATCGCAGCCTGGCGGAAGCGCCAGGCCGAGATCGACACACGGTTACGCAGGCCGGATCTTTGGGAGCGTCACATCGGCGCTCGGGTCCAGCCTGCCTCTGGCGCGCGGCGTGAAACGAAGGACAGGTCATGAACCTGATTCAAACACTCGAGGCCGAGGCCATCGAGGAATTCAAGGGCCGCAAGGAAATTCCCGAATTCCGTGCAGGCGACACCGTCCGCATCGGCGTGCGCGTAGTCGAAGGCGAGCGGACCCGCGTCCAGGCATTCGAAGGCGTGTGCATCGCGCGGTCGAACCGGGGGCTGGGATCGAACTTCACCGTGCGCAAGATGTCGTTCGGCGAGGGTGTGGAACGCGTATTCCCCCTCTACTCGCCCAACATCGACAGCATCCTCGTGGTCCGCCGCGGCGTGGTGCGTCGCGCCAAACTCTATTACCTGCGCGGCCGCACCGGCAAGCGCGCGCGTATTGCCGAGCGTAAAGTCACCCGGACCGCCCCGGCGGCCGCGGAATGAGATGAAGTCCGATCATATTGACGATCGGGCTGCAACACAGACCGAGACGGCCGGCTTTCCCCACAGGAACGCCGGCCGTTTCCGTATTTAGGGAATGACAAGATGGGTTACCGAGTGGTTGTGGTCGGCGCGACGGGCAACGTCGGCCGCGAAATGCTCAACGTTCTGGCCGAGCGCGAGTTTCCGTGCGACGAGATTGCCGCGGTCGCCAGTTCGCGCTCGCAAGGCACGATGGTTGAGTACGGCGAGACCGGGCGGACGCTCAAGTGCCAGAACATCGAGCATTTCGACTTCGCTGGGTGGGATATCGCGCTGTTCGCGGCGGGCTCTGGCCCGGCCAAGGAATACGCGCCAAAGGCAGCGGCGGCGGGTTGCGTGGTAATCGACAATTCGTCGTATTACCGGATGGACCCCGACGTGCCGCTGATCGTGCCCGAGGTGAACCCCGATGCGATCGACGGTTATGCCAAGCGCAACATCATCGCCAACCCCAACTGTTCGACCGCGCAGATGGTGGTCGTGCTCAAGCCGCTCCACGATGCTGCCAAGATCACCCGGGTGGTGGTCAGCACCTATCAGTCGGTTTCGGGAGCGGGTAAGCCGGGGATGGACGAACTGTTCGAACAGAGCCGCGCCATTTTCGTCGGCGATCAGGTTTCGGTCGCCACCTTCACCAAGCAGATCGCGTTCAACGTGATCCCGCACATCGACGACTTCCTCGACGATGGTTCGACCAAGGAAGAATGGAAGATGGTGGTCGAGACCAAGAAGATCCTCGATCCCAAGATCAAGGTCGTCGCCACTTGCGTCCGCGTGCCGGTGTTCGTCGGCCACTCCGAAGCGATCAATATCGAGTTCGCCAACGAGATCGGTGCCGAGCAGGCGCAGGACATCCTGCGCGAAGCGCCCGGGGTGATGCTCGTCGACAAGCGCGAGGACGGTGGATACGTAACCCCGATCGAATGCGTCGGCGACGGCGCAACGTACGTCAGCCGGGTGCGCGAGGATTCCACCGTCGAGAACGGTCTGGTGTTGTGGTGCGTCAGCGACAACTTGCGCAAGGGCGCCGCGCTCAACGCGGTGCAAATTGCGGAGTTGCTGGGGCGGCGGCACCTGAAGAAGGGGTGAGGGCGACCGGGCGCATTGCTCTGAGCAAAGGCAACTTGCGGCAATGATAGCACAATGATATCATTCGGGCATGGGACAGATCGTAGTTCGACAAATCGATGATGAGCGGCTCGCCCGTTTGAAAGCACGCGCCAAGGCCGAGCGGACTTCGGTCGAAGCGCTGGCGCGAGAGGCAATTCACCTGGCCGCCGGCGGCCTGACCGTCGAACAGAAGCGTGCCATCGTTCGTGAAATGCAGGCCGCAGGCGAACGGGCGAAGATTCCCGGTGCAGTCCAGACACCCGGATGGGTACTCATCCGGGAAGATCGCGATCATGATCATTGATGCCAGCATCGGCGTCAAATGGCTGATACCAGAGGAAGATAGCGCCCACGCGAATGCGCTCATCGGCAATCGAATGTGGGTGCCGTCGCTATTCTTTTCCGAGGTCTCCAACGCTATCTGGAAGAAAGCGCGGCAGGGTGAGGTGGAGATCGCTCAACTTCTTCCTGAGCTTCCCAAACTCAAATTGATTATCCAGATCCTCGACGATGCCGCCTATTTCGAACGCGCATTGGTGCTCGGCAGCGAACTCGATCATCCCGTCTACGATTGCCTCTATCTCGCCGCAGCTGAATCGCTCGGAGAAATCCTGGTGACTGCCGATAAGCGATTTCTGCGAAAAGTTGTGCTTTCGCCTTATGGGGGCTTCGTCCGCGATCTCGCCTCAGGCACTATCGTGGAATGACCCTCCACGCCGACATCTTCTGGTCGTTCCGCAGCCCTTACAGCTATCTCGCCACGCGGCGGTATCGGGCGTTGGCGGAGGAGTACGACCTCACGCTGAACCTGCGCCCGGTGTATCCGCTGGCGATCCGCCAGCCCGATTTCTTCGAGCGCAACCATCCGAGCTGGTTCCGCTATCTGTTCACCGACGTCGCACGGTTGTCGATGTATCTGGGGGTGCCGTTCGTGCCACCGCGCCCCGATCCGATCGTCCAGGACATCGCCACACGCAAGATCGCGAACGATCAGCCGCACATCTTTCGCCTCACCCGGCTGGGGCAGGCGGCGTCGCGGCGGGACAGGGGGCTGGAATTCGCCGACGAAGTCTCGCGGCTGATCTGGGGCGGGACGGCGGGGTGGAATGAGGGTGATCATTTGGCCGGGGCCGCACAGCGCGCCAGCCTCGATTTCGCCGAACTCGAAGCCGAGATCGAGCGCGAATCTGAAGAACTCGATGCCGAAATCGCCGCCAATCAGGTCGCGCTCGAGGCTGCCGGGCATTGGGGCGTGCCGACGCTGGTGTTCGAGGGCGAGCCGTTCTTCGGGCAGGACCGGATCGATCTGGCGGTCTGGCGGATGAAGCAGCAGGGGCTAACCAGGTGATGAGCGATCTGCGTAGCGAAGCCTTTACCGGCTTCGGCGGGGCGCAGCTCTCGTTGCACCGTCTGGGCAAAGGGCGACCCGTGGTCTTGCTCCACGGGCTGTTCTCCAGCGCTGAGATGAACTGGATCAAGTTCGGCCACGCGCGCCAGCTGGCCGAGGCCGGGTTCGAGGTGCTGATGCCCGATCTGCGCGCGCATGGCGACAGCGCCAAGCCGCACGATGCGGCCAGCTATCCCTCCGACGTGCTGGCGCTCGATGCGCTGGCGTTGGTCGCGCACCTCGAACTTACCGACTACGACCTTGTCGGCTTTTCGATGGGCGCACGGACCAGCGTTCGCGCTGTTTTGGCGGGTCTTAGGCCTCGGCAGTTGGTGCTGGGCGGGATGGGGCTGGCTGGGCTGGCAGGGTGGGGAAATCGCGCCGACTTCTTTCTCGACGTAATCGCTCGCTTCGGCACCATCCGCCCTGGCGACCCAGCCTACATGGCTCAGCAGTTCATGAAATCGATGAATGTGGACCGCGAGGCGGTGCACCTGTTGCTGGGGACAATGGCCGACACCGGACCCGCCGATCTGGTGCAGATTACCATGCCCACGCTAGTGCTGTGCGGCGCGCAGGACGACGATAACGGCGATCCCGATGCGCTCGCCGCCGCGCTGCCCGATGCGATCCGCAAGACGATCCCGGGCACCCACATGAGTTCGGTCACCCAGCCTGAAATGGGCCGCGAACTGGTTTCATTTCTTACTGGAATCGATTGACCGGAACGCTTGGCCGCGCCAGTGCTTTGGGCAAGAGGCGGGCGCAAAGCGATCCGTCCACCATCGAGGAGTCGCCATGAAAACCGTTCCGTCGCTGATCGCGCTCGCCGCGTGCCTGGTTGCCGTTCCCGCCTTTGCTCAGGATGCCACGCCCGCTGCGGTCGATGTCTTCGTGAGCACGTCGGAAAGTGCCCTGTCCGCCGAAGGTATTCGGGCCGCGCGCGCCGAGTGGATTTATCAGACGTACATCACCGGCGACACCGAGGCACTGACCGCTGCGGCCGGGGCCGAGGTGACCAAACTTCAGGTTGCTCAGGCATTGCAGGCAGCAAAGTATGCGCCGGTGTCGGATCTCTCGGCGGACACCCGGCGCAAGCTGACACTGATGCGCACCTCAATCACCGATCCCGCGCCGACTACGCCGGGTGCCGCCGAACGGTTCGCCACGATCAAGGCTTCGCTGCAAGGCACGTATGGCAAGGGCAAAGGCACGCTGAAGGGTCAGCCGATCAACGGCAGCGACATCGAAGCCGCGATGGGCAGCAACCGCAACCCCGACGAGCTCAAGGAAATGTGGGCGAGCTGGCACGATGCGGTCGGCAAGCCGATGAAGGCCGACTACGAGAAGATGGTCGGCATTTCTAACGAGGGTGCGCGCGAGCTGGGCTTTGCCGATACCGGCGCGCTGTGGCGTTCGAACTATGACATGGACCCCGAAGCATTCGCCGCGCTGACCGACAAAATCTGGGGCGAGGTCAAGCCGCTCTACAACCAGCTCCATTGCTACACTCGCAGCAAGCTTAACGCGAAGTATGGCGATGGGGTGCAGGCCAAGACCGGGCCGATCCGGGCCGATTTGCTCGGCAATATGTGGGCGCAGGAGTGGGGCAATATCTATGATATCGTCGCCCCGCCGGGATCGGGCGATATTGGTTTCGATGTTAGCGAGCTTCTGGTGGCCAAGGGCTATGACCCCGTAAAGATGGTCAAGGCGGGGGAAGGTTTTTACACCTCGCTCGGTTTGCCCGCGTTGCCCGAGACGTTCTATCAGCGATCACAGTTCGTGAAGCCCGCCGATCGAGAGGTGGTCTGCCACGCCTCGGCTTGGGACCTCGACAACAAGGACGACCTGCGCATCAAGATGTGCATTAAGGTCAACGGCGACGATTTCACCACGATTCACCACGAGCTGGGCCACAACTATTACCAGCGCGCCTACAACAGCCAGGATACGCTTTATTTGAATGGCGCCAATGATGGGTTCCACGAGGCGATCGGCGATACCATGGCGCTGTCGATCACACCCGAATACCTGGTCCAGATCGGCCTGCTGAACAGCGCGCAGGTGCCATCGGCCAGCAAGGACACCGGGCTGCTGCTGCGCCAGGCGATGGACAAGGTTGCGTTCCTGCCGTTCGGCTTGCTGATCGACAAATGGCGCTGGGGGGTGTTTTCGGGCAAGATCCAGCCCGCCGCCTACAACACCGCTTGGGTCGATCTGAAGCGCCAGTACCAGGGGATCGTCCCACCAGTCGAGCGCGGGGCCGATGCGTTCGATCCGGGGGCGAAGTATCACATCCCGGCCAACGTGCCGTACACGCGCTATTTCCTCGCCCGGGTGCTCCAGTTCCAGTTCTTCGAGGCGGCGTGCAAGATTTCGGGCTGGAAGGGACCGCTCCACCGCTGCTCGTTCTATGGCAACAAGGATGTCGGCACGAAGCTGAACGCGATGCTGGCGCTGGGCGCGTCGAAGCCGTGGCCCGATGCGTTGCAGGCGTTCACCGGCACCCGCGAGATGAGCGGCAAGTCGATGGTCCGC
>JANMQW010000426.1:0-3889 GCA_031370725.1 Novosphingobium sp. | reverse complement strand
TCGCCGGTGCGGCGTCCCGCGGCCTGCATCGCATCGATCGAGCCGCGCAGGGTGAACAGGTCTTCAGTATCGGAATCGACCTTGCTGATCGCGATCTGCGTGGGAGTGATCGCTTCGGCGACGACGGTCGCGGCGGGCATTTTTTCCAGCTTGACGCTCTGCACTGCGAAGCTGCGCGGGGTTTCCAGCCGCCAGCCCGGAGCGGCGTAACTGGCGGTCGGCGCGGTAACGATATCGATCACCCGTCCGGCGGCGTCGCGATGATACCACGAAACCCCCATCATCCGCGTATCTGCGCCAATTCCCGCGATCGCCTGGGCGTAGAGCACGTTGGCCCCGTCGGCGAGCCAGACGTTGGTTTTGGCTGCGGCCTGTGACGGCACCTTGCCATACTTCACCGCCTGCCACGCCTTGAGCGAGCTGGCCGCACGGGTCACCACGCGCTCGTTGAACGTGAAGCTGAGGCCCGCAACGAGCAGCGCGGTCAACACCAGCGGGGCAAGGATCTGGTGCGCCGACAGCCCCGCCGCCTTCATCGAAATGACCTCGCTGTTCTGGTTGAGCTGGACCAGCGTGAGGATCGTGGCGAGCAGCACCGAATAGGGCAGGAACGTCTGGACCAGGTTGGGCACGCGCAAGGTGACATAGTGCCACAGCTGCGCCTGGCCATTGCCCGCGACCTCGAGGATCTTGCCGCTTTCGCCCAGCAGATCGAGCATCTGAAGCACGAGCACGAGCATCGCCAGCACCGCGACGATTCGCACCGCGAACATCTTGGCGATGTACAACGTGACCGTGCGCGAAGGGAAGAATTCAAACTGCAAGTGGTTGGACCTCAAGCTCGTCGGGTTCGGGCTCATCGGGCAGGCGTTTGCGCCCGAACAGTTTGCGGAATATGGCGCTAATCTTGGCAAAGCCGCGTTCGAGCCCGCCGATCGCCTGCCCGCCCGGAACATAAGCGACCCGCCAGTACATCCACACGATCAGCGCCGCGAACAGCGCGAACGGCACCCACAGCGCCACGATCGGATCGATCCGCCCGAGCGCGGCGACATCCGCGGCGTACTGGTTCACCTTGTGGTACGCGACAACCATGATGATCGAGACGAACACCCCCAGTGCCGAGGTCGAGCGCTTGGGCGGGATCGCCAACGCCACCGCGAGCAACGGCAAAAGCAGCATCATCACCACTTCGACCATGCGGTAACTGAAGCTGGCCCGGGTTTCGAGCCGCAGCGCCGCGGGGGTCGCCTTGTTCCACCCCAGCTTGAGCAGCTCGGGCAGCATGTATTCCTTGTCCTTGCCGCCGCGCTGGCGGAACTGTTCTATCTTGGGCAGATCGATCGGCAGATCGTGGCTGGAGAACGTCAGCACCCGCGGGGTGGCCAGCTTCGGCCCGTCCTGGACGATCTGGCCGTCGGTGAGGCGCAAGATGATCGTGTCGGGGTTTTCCTTGTTGGCGAGGAACTGGCCCTCGCGCGCCGAAATCGCCAGCACTTGGCCCTTGTCGTTGGCGACACGGGCAAAGATGCCACTGAGCATCCGCCCCTTGTCGCGGCTCTCCTCGATCCGCAGCGCGACCTTGTCTTTCAGGGTGGTGAACTCGCCGACCTTGATCGCCGCTCCCAGCGCACCCGAGCGTAGCTCGTACTGCAGCTCTTCGTAGAAATAGTGCGACAGCGGCTGGAGGTAGAACACGTTGACGAGGTTGGCCCCCGCCAGGATGATCGTGAAAATGAACGGCACGCGCAGCAGGCGGGTATAACCCAATCCGACCGCGCGCATCACATCGAGTTCGGAACTGGTCGCCAGTTTGCGGAACGCCAGCAGGATACCCATCATCAGCCCAAGCGGGATCGCCAGCCCGGCATATTCGGGGACCAGGTTGGCGAGCATCTTGAACACCACCCCCACCGGTCCGCCCTCGGTCGCGACGAAATCGAACAGCCGCAACATCTTGTCGAGCGTCAGCAACGACGCCGCCAGTACGAACGTGCCGATCATCGGCACAAGCACGAGCTTGCCGATGTAGCGATCGTTGGCGGTGACGAAGGAGGTGGCGAGAAAGGGCACGGCGCTGCTCTAGCGCCGGGCGGCGGCGCGGGGAAGGGTATGCGCATCACGCAAGTTGATGAAGTACATCCGCGGCGCGGGCATGTGTTTCCACAAAGGCGCGGGGCCGGGCAACAACAACCCAAACCAGTATTTCGCCGATGTTCCCGAAATCGCATGGGGGTTTCAGATCGGCTGCTACCAGCCCGCGCAGAAGTGGCTCAAGGACCGGCGCGGGCGCATCCTGTCATGGGACGATATCGGCCACTACCAGAAGATCGTCAAAATCCTCGCCGAAACCGACCGGATCATGAAGCTGATCGAACTGCCGCTGGCGGACCAGATGGGTGGGGGCTAACGTCTTTTACCCGCCGCCCTGCCTGCCTCGCTCGGCAGGTCTCATTATCCCGGTTATGGGCCAGCGGCGCTGCCGTTCCGATAGCTGCCGCAAGCCGCCCGCTCACCCCACCAGCAGCGGCTTGATTGCCAGGATCAGGCCGAGGATGCTGGCCATCCACACCAGGGTGCGGACCTTGGGCACGCCGAAGCCATACAGCGGCAGGTAGACCGCGCGCGCCCCCAGCCACAGCCAGCCGCCGAGCGCGGAGGTCGAACTGGTCTTGCCCGCGACGACCACGCCGAGCAGCGCGATGATCGCGATCGGCAGCGTTTCGAGAAAGTTGTCGCGGGCGCGTTCGAGGCGGCCGACCACGGGCGACGGGGGGGGAATCGCCTCGTCGCGCGCGCCCATGTTCCACTTCGCGCCGTACTGGCGGGTCTTGGCCTGGATCGCCGCGAAGATGTGGACGAACAGCAGGACGGCGCCCCATGCGAGGATCGTCAGTTCGGTCGGCATGATGCGGTTTCCCCCTGTAAGACGGGCGGTGTGGCGCGGATCAGCGCGGCTGTCGAGCTGTTGGGCGGTCTGGCGGCTCAGGCCTTCTCCAGCGTACACTGCAGCGGGTGCTGATTCTGCCTCGCGAAATCCATCACCTGGTTCACCTTGGTCTCGGCGATTTCGTAGGGGAAGATCCCGCACACCCCGACGCCCTTCTGGTGGACGTGGAGCATGACCCGCGTGGCGGCTTCCAGATCCATCCCGAAGAACCGCTTGAGGCACATCACGACGAATTCCATCGGGGTGTAATCGTCGTTGAGCATCAGCACCTTGAACATGCTGGGCTTCTTGGGCTTGGTCCGGGTCTTGGTGGCGACGCCGAGCTGGTCGCCGCCGTCGGGACCTTTGGGTCCGCCGGGAACATCATCGTCATCCGCGGCGCGGATAACCAGCCAAAGGTCTTCGTTCGGAATCATCATCGCTAATATCGCATCGCCAGGTGCTTGCGGCAAGGGCAGGTGGTTAACGGATTGGACAGAATAATACGCAAACGGGCCGGAGAGGGTTCCCTCTCCGGCCCGCTGGCGATTATCGGTCGCCGCGACGTGCGCGGCGAGCGAAAGGTCAGGCGGCCTTGCGGACCTTCTCGACCGCGAGGCTGACGCGGCTGGAAATCGGCTGGAACGCCTCGTTGGCAAGCTTCAGCGCGGCTTCGGCGTTCTTCGAGTTGTAGGCGACGACGCCGTCGAAGTACTTGCGCATCAGCTTGCTCTGCAGTTCGACGAATTCCTTGGGCGACTTTACCGAAGTCAGCTCCTTGGCATCGCTCTGCATCGTCGTGAAGGCCGACTTGACCTCTTCGACGTAGTTCTTGCCCATCGTCTGCATGCCGCTGGCGAGGACCTTGCCGGTCTCGACCAGCGCCTCGAGGTTGCCCTTCGAGAATTCGTTGGCATCGCCCATCGCGGCCTGGCTCTTTTCGAACGCGGTCTTGGCGCG
>JANMQW010000417.1:0-2572 GCA_031370725.1 Novosphingobium sp. | reverse complement strand
GGCGTTGGCGCGGGTGGTGACCGGGAAGACCACGAACGGGCGGTAGAGCTCGTTGAGCGTGGGCAGGCGCAGCCCGGTATAGCCCGCACTGCGCAACTGCACCCCCCTGCCCAACCGGGCGACCGCACCGCCGCGCACGCTCACGTCCCAGCCCGATCGATCCGCAAAATCGTTGCGGGTGGTGATCCGCCCGATAGCACTGGCTTCCTGGAAATAGCCGTCGCGGATCGTCCAGCGATCGGCGCGCACGCCACCCGTGAGCACCACCGCGCCGTCAAATAGCTGGGGCGTCCAGTCATCCTGCGCGTACAACCCGAAATCACCGTTGCGACCGCCCGCGCGGCGGCGCGCGGTGACCAGCCCGGTGACCCCGCTGTAAGCGTCTTCCTGAAGCCCGCCGTCGGCAAGACGGTAGTCGACGCCGATCTGCGCGACGTGCGAAGCCCCCAACGGTGGTCGGACCTCGATCTTGCCGCCCAGCCCGGTCGAGGGGGTGCGGCGCTGGTCGAGCGTTTTCCTGAAGCTGGTCGAGCTGATCACGATGTTCGAGAAATCGCGCGCCTGGACATAAGCCAGCGCATCGAACTGCCAGCGGCCGCGGCCGACCAGGCGCAGGCTCGCGTCCTGGCCGCTGCTCGTGCTGTCGGCGCCCTTGAAGCGCAGCGTGCGCTGATCATCGAACACCAGCCCGCGAACTTGCAGCTCAATGTCGTCGGTCAGCGGCGCGACCGTGCGTAGGCCTGCCGACCAGCTTTCGTACTTCGCGCGTACGCTGGCCGGAACGCGGCTCGACCGGGGCGTGGTCCAGAAACCCTGGCCACGATCCCAGCGTCCGGTGAGCACCGCGAACCCCTGCCCGAGTTCGGGTGCGAGCGTGGCCGAGGCTTCGGTCTCACCGCGATCGTCGACCAGCAGGCTGGCGTTTGCGAGGCCGAGATCGCGCGCGCTGGCGCTTTCCAGCTCGATCGTTCCGGCCACCGCGCCCGCGCCGAACGCGCCCGAGCCGCCGCCGCGCGTGACGCGCACTCGTGACAGCCGTTCGGGCGCCAGCGCGCTGAACGGAATGTAGCCGAAGAACGGATCGGCCATTGGCACGCCATCGAGCAGGACGAGGCTGCGGCTGGTGGCGTTGCCGCCCAGCGCGCGCAACGTGACCCCTTGCGCCGAGGGGTTGGACGAGCGGCTATCGGACCGGCGGAACTGCTGAAACCCGGCTACCCCGGCCAGAACGTCCTCGATCCGGCCTGATGCTACGCGCAACAGCGCCTCGCGATCGATCTCGGTGACGTCGTAAGCCGGAGTGGCGGGAGGCTGCGCAAGGCCACGGCCAGTGACCACGATCGGCGCCGACGGCTCCTCGGCGTGTGCAGCGAGTGGCATGGCCGCAAGCGGCAGGGCGAGAACGAGCATGTGGCGCATGGGCTGGGTGCGCCGCTACGCCATCTTGCGGCTCTTCATCAAGGGCTGGATGCGGGTGCCGAACGCTTCGACGCCTTCGAGGAAATCGTCGAACGTCAGCAGCACCCCGCCGGTGTTGGGCACCGTCGCCATTTCGTCGAGCATCCGCGCAACGCTTTCGTAACTGCCGACCAAAGTCCCCATGTTGATGTTGACCGCGCCTTCGGGGGCTGCAAGTTGGCGGACGTTGGTGGTGGGGTTGACCTTGTCCGCCGCGCCCTGATCCATCAGCCAATTGATCGCCGCGACATCGATTCCGGCGTTGTAGTGCTGCCACTTGGCCATCGCCGCTTGGTCGGTCTCGGCGGCGATGATCATCACCAGCACAAACACCGAAACGGCGCGCCCGGTTTTCGCGGTGGCTGCGGCCAGCCGCTCGTTGTTGGCTGCGAACGCGGTCGGGGTATTGACCCCTTTGCCGAGGCAGAACGCATAGTCGGCCCACTTGGCCGAGAACGCGAGGCCCTCGTCCGATGAACCCGCGCAGATGATCTTCATTTCGCCGTCGGGTTTGGGCCGAACGAGGCAATCATCCATCTGGTAATAGGTGCCTTTGAAGTCGCTGCGTCCGGTGTCCCACAACTCGCGCAAAATGTGGGCGTATTCGTCGAGCATCTGATAGCGGTTGCGAAAATGCTCGTCGCCCGGCCACAGCCCCATTTGCGAGTATTCGGGGCGCTGCCAGCCGGTGATCAGATTGAGCCCGAAGCGCCCGTGGCTGATCGAATCGATCGTGTTGCACATCCGTGCGGCGAACGCCGGGGGGATCACCAGTGTGGGGCAGGTCGCGTAGATCTTGATCTTCTCGGTCACCGCGGCGAGCCCCGCCATCAGGGTGAAGCTTTCCAGCCCATACTCCCAGAATTCGGTCTTGCCGCCGAACCCGCGCAGCTTGATCATCGACAACAGGAAATCGAGCCCGTGCTTTTCCGCGCTTTGGGCGATCGCCTTGTTGAGATCGAAGCTGGGCATGTACTGCGGCGCGGTCTCGCTGATCAGCCAGCCGTTGTTGTTGATGGGGACAAAGACACCGATCTGCATGGGTTAGCCTCTCAGATAATCGAGCACGAGCAGGTTGAAGGTGCCCGGATCGGTGACATTGCAGGCGTGGCCG
>JANMQW010000340.1:0-6520 GCA_031370725.1 Novosphingobium sp. | reverse complement strand
ACTGATGCAGAAGGGGGAATGGTGCGCCCGGAGCGATTCGAACGCCCGACCCTCAGATTCGTAGTCTGATGCTCTATCCAGCTGAGCTACGGGCGCTTGGAGCGGCGCAGATAGGTGAGCCACCCCAGCTTGGCAATCCCCTAAGGGGTCTCGTCGACTGCCGATGCAACGATTGCCTTCAGCCTGGCGACGAATGGCTGGTCGAGCGGCGGAACCGCTAAGGTCGCAGCTTGCTCGGCGGTGAACCATCCGATCGTTTCGGCGTCCAGACAGCGCGGTTCACCCTGCCAGCGACCACACCTGTAAAGTTTGAGGACGATTTGCGATTCCGTTGCGGGATTGTCCCAGACTTCGCCTTCGTCGCGCAGATCGGCAGATGCGACGACCACGCCGAGCTCTTCGGCGATTTCCCGGATCAGCGCCGATTCCAGGCTTTCTCCGCGTTCCACTTTGCCGCCGGGGAACTCCCACAGCCCGCCATGGCGCGCTTTGGCACGGCGCTTCTGGAGCAAAACGCGCCCGCGCCGGTCAATCAGTGCGACCGCAACCACGCGGATAGCTGTCGGAATTTTTACCATTGTCGGCCCGCCTCTAAACCTTTTCTTAACTTGCGTCCGGCAACTTACCCATCCGAATACCACGAATTGGGGAAGGCGAGCCAGACATGCAAAAGCTCATGCGGCAGATTCTCCGCGACAACACGGGCGCAGCCGCGGTCGAATACGGACTAATCATTTCGCTGATCATCCTCGCGATGCTCACGGCGCTAAGTGACTTCGCAAGCGCCAACACAACGATGTGGAATAAAGTCGACACCACCATGTCAACGGCCACAGCTTAAGTAATTTTAAAGAATTCGGCCTTAACCCCGGGAACGCTTGATCCGGGATTTTTTCGGGAAAGAGCCGGGTAGACGAAGACTGCAACCAGGAGACCGACCATGAAGTTTCTGCGTAACCTCAAGAAGAACAGTGCTGGCGCCACCGCGATCGAATACGGCCTGATCGCCGCACTCATCGCCGTTGCCGCGATCACTGCGATGACGAGCCTCGGCACCCAGCTGTCGACCACGTTCAAGACCGTTTCGACCGACATGGCTGCCTAAGCCACAACGTTAAGACGAAAAGAAGGGCGGCAGGGAAACCTGCCGCCCTTTTTCGTGCCCGTTATACTCGCGACGATCAGGAAACGACGATCTTGACTTTCTGCCCCGCGCTCAGCGTCGAATTGGCGGTCAGGCCGTTGAGCACCAGGAACCGTTCGAGCTGATAATCGGTGTAGTCCATACGCCCCGCCAACGAGCGAACGGTGTCGCCCGCGCGCGCGGTGACAATGGCGACCCGCCGCGGCTTAATCGCCGCCGCTTCGCTAGCCGAAATCCGGCGAACCGAGCGGAACATCGAATCGAAAGCCCCGCTCTGCCCTGCGGGTGAAATCGTGGTGAAGTGATAGGCTTGGCGATTCGAAAACTCATAAGCGAACACCACGACTTCGACCTGGCCGTTGCCCGAATTCACCCGGGCCGTGCCATAAGCCGCGGGAATACCGTTTATCGTTGTTCGTTCAATCTGCGACACCGAGATTTGGGCCTGGTTCTGGCTTCCAAGGCTCGTGAAGACCGAGCGGATGTAGCTATCCAGATCGCCGTTATAGGCCGCACTCGAAAACTCACCCTTGCCCGACGTCCCGCCGATCGTCACCGCGCGGGTGCCGTTCACCATGTAGAAGCCGTTCGGCGCCTGGAAAGTCAGGCGGAATTCGGGATGGGTGAAGCGGTTGCCCTCGACCACACCCTGTTTGGGGTCATCGCCGTACATTATCCCGTCGATCCGGCTGAGGAAGGTGTCGCGATTGGTAATGCCGCCGGCGGATGGGCCCGATCGAACCAGCGCAGCACGAACGCGCGATGCAGGATCGGGGTGCGTACTCGCCCATTCAGGCACGCGGTTGCCGCCGGTGCCCATCAATCGCGCATCGAGTGCGGTTTGGTTGGCCAGGCTCTGCAACACCGTCGACATCGCCCGCCCATCGTATCCGGCACTTTTCAGGTACTGGATGCCCAGGTTATCGGCCTGGGTTTCCTGCCCGCGTGAGAAAGACAACGTCGCATACTGCGCGCCCGCCTGCGCGCCTTGCGCAATGATGTTACCGAAACCGCCGCCAACCGCCGATCCCAGAACTTGCCCTAGCACGCCAAGAATACCGTTGCGAGTGGCGGCACTCTGGCGTTTTTTGGAATGCCGCGCGGCGACGTGGCCCACTTCGTGGCCCAGCACGGCCGCAAGCTCGGCTTCGTTGTTCATCAACGCAACAAGCTGCCGGGTGGTGTAAACATACCCTCCCGGAATCGCGAAGGCGTTGTTGACCGACGAGTTGAGCAAGGTCACGGTAAAGTCGTCGCGCGCGTTGCTCAGTCCCGACTGGATCGCGATATTCTTGCCGATCCCGGCGACATAAGTCGCCTGAGGACCCGACACCGCGCCACCGAATTCGGCGACCAGGTCGGGATTGGCCTTAGCCCCGGTTGCCTTGTCAGATGGGCTGATATTGCGCGCGGTCTGCGCCGAAAGTGGCGCTATGCAAAGCGCGACGCCCGCCAGCAAGGCGGCTAGGCGTAAGGGTTTGCGGGATTGGGGGGTCATGACAGGCTCCTCAAGCTAAGCGGCGGCCACCGATTGCCCGCAGCCGCGTTATTCTGTTGGCTGCTGAACCCTGAATTGCCCCTGAAGGTTCCCGAAGCGTCAGGTACCCTCACCGATGCGCAGGAAACGCTGGGCTCGCTGGGCCTGCAAGTGCGCCGCGCTCTTGCCGCTGAGCGCATCGAGTTCCTCGCCGATCGCCGCGCTCAGCACAGCGGCGGTCGCGACAGGATCGCGATGCGCGCCGCCGACGGGTTCCGGCACGATCCGGTCGATCACCTTGAGCGACAGCAGGTCCTGCGCGGTGGTCTTCATCGCTTCGGCCATCTCCTGCGCTTTGTCCGCAGTGCGCCACAGGATCGAGGCGCCGGCCTCGGGCGAGATCACCGAATAGACCGCGTGTTCGAGCATCAGCACCCGCTCGGCGCTGGCCAAGGCCACGGCACCGCCCGATCCGCCCTCACCGACGATCGCCGCGACCATCGGAACCGGCAGCGTCAGGCACGCCTCGGTCGAGCGGGCGATCGCCTCGGCCTGGCCGCGCTCTTCGGCCTCAACCCCCGGAAACGCGCCCGACGTATCGACCAGAGTCACCACCGGAAGACCGAACCGCCCGGCCAACTCCATCAGGCGGATTGCCTTGCGATAACCTTCGGGCTTGCCCATGCCGAAGTTGTGGCGGATGCGGCTGGCGGTGTCGTTGCCCTTTTCGTGGCCGATCAACATCACCTTGCGCCCGCCCAGCCGGGCCGGCCCGCCGACGATCGCGTGATCCTCGCCGAACACGCGATCACCCCCCAAGGGAATGAAATCGGTGAACATCAGCGCAACGTAATCGACGAAATGCGGGCGCATCGGGTGGCGCGCGACCTGGGTCTTTTGCCAAGCGGTCAGCGCGGCATAAGTGGTGCGCAAAAGCTCGGCCGACTTCTGCTCAAGCCGCTGGATCTCACCTCCCACCTGGACTTCGCCGCCCGCGGCGGTCTGACGCAGTTCGGCGATCTTGGCATCAAGGGTCGCCACCGGCTTCTCGAATTCGAGGTAGGAAATCATCGCGATGCGCTAGTCGCCCGCGTGCTTGCGGGCAAGGGGCGGTCCATTGCACCGCGGTGTGCCAGCGGATGTCGCGCGTTGACCAGTGCGACCAGCCGCGCGCTATCGACGTGGGTATAGATCTGCGTGGTGGCGATATCGGCATGGCCGAGCAAGGTTTGAAGCACGCGCAAATCGGCACCGCCCTCTAGCAGGTGGGTGGCAAAGGCGTGGCGTAGCACGTGCGGGCTGACGCGCGCCGGATCGATCCCCGCACGCCCCGCCAGTTCACGCAACAGCTGGAACAGGCGGACTCGCGAAAGATGCTTGCCACGCGAGGGGAACAGCCAGCGCGGAGCAACCTCACGTACCGCCAGCCAGCGACGCAACGCGCCAACCGCGCGGGTACTGACGGGTACCATCCGCTGCTGTCCGCCCTTTCCGGTCACGGTCAGGAACGGCGCATCGCGCGGAACCGCAGCGAGCGGCAGCGAAACCAGTTCGGTCGCGCGCAGGCCCGAGCCGTAGAGCAGTTCGAGCAGCGCCAGCATCCGCACCGCGGCGGCGGTCTCGGCTGCGGCCTCGTCTTCGGCGGTGGCGAACAGCCGGGCGATCTCGGCGTGATCCAGCAACCGTGGCAGTGGACGCCGCGCACGCGGGCGCGGCAGTGCGGGCGAAGGGTCGTCAGCGCGCCGGCCCTCATCGACCAGAAAGCCGTAGAACTGGCGCAGTGCCGAGCACTTGCGCGCCAGCGACGACGGCGCCAGTGCGCTCCACGCCTCGCCCAACCGCGCCAGATCGTCGCGCCCGGCTCCCGCCAGATTGTCGATGTGTTCGCTCGCCCCCTCAAGATCGCGGCGATACGCGGCCAGCGTATTAGCCGCTGCACCGCGCTCGGCGGCGAGCATGGCGAGAAAGGAGTCGACCGCCGCCCTGGAGTCGATGGGGGTCAGGCCCGCGCCACCGCTTCGGCAGCGATCATCCGCGCTTCGGGTTCCAGCCCCACCCGTCGCAGCGCGGAAACGATGTTGAAAAGCGCCAGCGGGGTCATCTGGGTCCAGCTCTCGCCCTGCATCCCTGCCCCCGCTAGCAACGCCACCAGCGTCCGATTGCCGCTGTTCGCCGCGGCAAGGATCGCCTTGGTCCAGCGTGTCTGGCGGCTGAGATCCACGCCAAGGTCGCCGGCAAAATCGCCCGCAACCCCGCGATCGACCCGGCCGAGGCCATAGAGCCCGGCGAGCAGCATCTTCGAACGCGCGCCGTCCTTGCTCGGATCGTCATTGTTGAAAGTCGACAGCGCGCTGGAGCCGACTTGCCCGCTGCCCTGGGTGCCCACGACCACCAGCGCCCAGCCCTGGCTGCCCTCTTCGACCAACGGAAGCCACCGCCCGGCATTGCGATCGAGCCCAGCGGTGAGCATCGAGGCGATCAGATCGCCGGATTTGCCCACGAAATCGGCGGTCGCCGGCATCCGCGCCGCGGCATAAGCGGTCAGCACTTGGCGCGAATAAAAGCGCTGGGGATCACTCGGGTCTCCCCACAAACTCTCCATCGCCGCCAACCGCGCCGAAGGTTCAGTCGCGACATAGGCCTGGCGCAGCTTCGCGGACTGGCTCTTCCAATCGCCCTCGACGTCGTCATCACCATAAATCTGCGACCACAAATCGACCAACGCGGCGCTTGACAGGATGCCGCGGCCCGCGGCGAAATCGGCCGCATGGGCGCGATCGGCGAGAGACAGCATCGGCGCGCGCGCGGCCCACGGATCGAAGCGGTGCCCGGTCTTGTCGAGCAGCGTCTTGGGCGGCTCGAGCCCCACAGCCAGCGCAAGCGAATAACGCCACGGGGTCAATTCCTCGACCTTGTCCCATTCGATCTTGACCGCCTTGCGGCTCTCAAGCGCAGACCCGGCGAATTTCTGGGCAAGCAGCAGATCGACGTTCTGATAGCCCCCGCCCACGCCGCGACGGCGCAAACGCTCGAGCTCGGCCATCGCCCCGGTGCCTTCGCCTTCGAAGCTGCGGCAAATCTGGCGGATCATCTGCCATTCCGGCTCCTGCCGTCGCGCTGCGGTGATCGCGGCGACCGGGCAGGCACCAAGAATATCCGACGTCGCCACATAGGCGTCGAGCGCGGAGTTTTCGAGCGCCGGGGTGAACGCTCCGCTATCGACCTGCTGGACCAGTGTCCTCGCCGCATCGACTTCGCCCATCCGCAACAGCACGCGCGCACGCAGCGCGACCCAGTCGGCGCCGTTCATGCCAGCAGGAACGGTCAGCCGGCTGACCAGCGCGCGGCGCAGCAGGATCGAGCCCCAGCGCGATACCAGCGGGCCCTTGGTGCCTTCGAGCACCGAGCGGACGTAGCTGCCGTTAAGCACGCGGGTATCGTCGGCGGCAAAGCCGCCTTCGCTCTCGTCGAGCAGCCCGGCGCGGGTCAGGCTGCGCGACTGCTGCGCTGGAATGTCGGCGCTCGGGCGCTGGGCGTCGATCAGCTCCTGAAGCAATGCCGGATCAAGCTGGTCAGCGATCGAAGGACCGGCGGGAGCGCGCGGGGCCGCAACGGCTCCCGACAACGGCTGGATTACCGGGACCGCGACACTGCTTGCACCCGGCGCCGGGGCCGGGCGCACGCTGGCACGCGGCGCAGGTGCAGGCGCCGGAGCGGGCTGGTCGAAACCCGGCGGCAAAAGCGATTCGGGCGCGTCCTGCGCAACCACGATCGCCGAGCTGACCGCGATCAGGCCCCCCGCAAGCCACACCGCGCGCGCGCGCATCCTCACGGACCTCACGGGCCTTCCACCGGCAGTTCTATCGGTTGTTCGATCCATTCGCGCTGCCGCAGTCCTC
>JANMQW010000292.1:0-2686 GCA_031370725.1 Novosphingobium sp. | reverse complement strand
TCGGCGGCCATGTCGGACAGGGTGTAGGGCACGTCGGGCTTCTTGCCGCTCATCAGCGCCATCACCACGTTCGCCATATCGGGCACTCCGGATTCGGAGAACTTGGTCGACAGCCCGATGTCGCGGTTGTCATGGCGGATTACGAAATAGCCGCGTTCGACGAGCGCATCGACCAGCTCGATCGGCCACAGGGTGAGCTGCGCGCCGAGGCCCATGATGAGGAGCATGGGCGGGTTCGCCGGGTTGCCGTGGGTTTCGTATTCAAGGGTGATGCCGTTGTGGGTGGTCTGGAGCATGGAGGTTCCTAAGGGACGAGGACGGTGTCCCGCGCCACCAGATCGGTGTCGGGGTAGTCGAGGATGAAGTGCAGCCCGCGGCTTTCGTGGCGGGCGAGCGCTGAACGGACGATCAGGTCGGCGCACTGGAGCAGGTTGCGCAGTTCGATCAGGTCGGTGCTGACGCGGAAGTGGCCGTAGTAATCCTCGACCTCGCCGCTCATCATCGCGATGCGGTGTTGCGCGCGTTCGAGCCGCTTGGTTGTGCGTACGATCCCGACATAGTTCCACATGAAGCGGCGGATCTCGGTCCAGTTCTGCTTGATGATGACCTCTTCGTCGGAGTCGGTAACCCGGCTGGCGTCCCACGCGCGCACCGGCGGCGGGGCTTCGAAGCTGTCCCACCGGGCGAGGATGTCGGCCGCCGCCGCCTCGCCGAACACGAAGCATTCGAGCAAGCTGTTCGAGGCAAGGCGGTTGGCGCCGTGCAAGCCGCTTTCTGTGCATTCGCCCGCGGCATACAGATTGGGCAGATCGGTCCTCCCGGCCAGGTCGATCACGATCCCGCCGCAGGTGTAATGCTGCGCGGGCACCACCGGGATCGGCCCGGCGGTCATGTCGATGCCCAGGCTGAGCAGCTTGTCGTAGATCATCGGGAAGTGGTGCTTCACGAACTCGGGCGGCTGATGGCTGATGTCGAGGTGGACGTAATCGAGCCCGTCGCGCTTGATCTCGGCGTCGTTGGCTCTTGCTACTATGTCACGGGGCGCAAGCTCTTCGCGCGGGTCGTAATCGGGCATATAGCGGTGCCCGGTCTTGGGATTGAGCAGGTGCCCGCCTTCGCCGCGGACCGCCTCGGTGATCAGAAAGTTCTTGGTCTCGAGGTTGTAGAGGCAGGTCGGGTGAAACTGCATCATTTCCATGTTGCCGACCCGCGCGCCCGCGCGCCAGGCCATTGCGATGCCATCGCCGGTGGCGCCGCGCGGCGCAGTGCTGAACTGATAGACCCGTCCCGCGCCGCCGGTCGCCAGGATCGTCGCGCGCGCGGTGTGCGCCTCGACCGCGCCGGTCGCCTCGTCGAGCGCGTACACGCCCCAGACGCGGCCCGAACCCGAATAGCGCGCCTCGTGCCTGCCGGTGATCAGATCGACGCAGGCGCGCCCCGGCAGCAGCGTGATCCTGGGGTTGGCCTGCGCTGCCCGCAGCAGCGCCTCCTGCACCGCCCAGCCGGTGGCGTCGTCGACATGGACGATCCGGCGGTGGCTGTGGCCGCCTTCGCGGGTAAGATGGAGTTCTTTAGCCTCGGTGTTGAACGGCACGCCCAGATCGATCAGCCGCTGGATCGACTGCGGAGCGCGTTCGATCACGTACTCTACCGTCTCCAGCCGATTGAGCCCCGCGCCGGCGATCATCGTGTCGCGGATGTGGTTCTCGAAAGTGTCGCCTTCGTCGAGCACCGCGGCGATCCCGCCCTGCGCCCACGCGGTCGATCCGCCGGTCAGCGTGCCCTTGGCGAGCACCAGCACGGTGCGCGTCTCGGCCAGCGCCAGCGCCGCGGTGAGCCCCGCCGCGCCCGAGCCGACGACGATGACATCGTAGGTCATGCGGGTGGAGTCATGACGGTCACGCCGCCTCTTTCGGCGCGCTGGTCAGGTGGAGGAAGACATCCTCCAGGTCAGGCTCGCGCGTTACAACGTCGACGATGGCATAGCCCTGGGCCTGGAGCAGCGACAGCACTTCGCCGGCGTTCATCCGGTCGCGGTCATACGTGATCTCGACCGTGCGCTCTCCGGTCTTGGCGCTCTTGACGAACGCGGGGTGGACCGGTGCCTCTGCGATATCGCGGTCGAGCGTCAGCACCACCACCTTTTCGCGTGCCATCCCGACCAGTTCGCGGGTCGGCTTGTCGGCGATCAGGCGACCGTGGTTGATAATCGCGATACGATCGCACAGCTCCTCGGCTTCCTCGAGATAGTGCGTGGTCAGGACCACGGTCACGCCCTCTTCGTTGAGCCGCCGGACCAGTACCCATAGCTGCTGGCGCAGTTCGACATCGACCCCCGCGGTGGGCTCGTCGAGCACCAGCACCGGGGGCGAATGAACCATCGCCTTGGCAATCAGCAAACGCCGCTTCATCCCGCCCGAAAGCGTGCGCGCATAAGCCTCGGCCTTGTCGGCCAAGTGGACCTCGCGCAGCAGTTCGAGCGTGCGCCGCGCTTCCTTGGGCACGCCATACAGCCCCGCCTGGATCTCCAGCACCTCGGCGGGGGTGAAGAACGGATCGAACACGATTTCCTGCGGGACGATGCCGATCGCCGCCTTGGCGTTCTTGCGCTCGCGGTCGATATCGAAGCCCCAGATTTCGGCGCTGCCGCCGGTCTTGTCGACCATCCCCGCCAGGATGTTGATCA
>JANMQW010000260.1:0-2031 GCA_031370725.1 Novosphingobium sp. | reverse complement strand
CAGGAGATCGACTTCGCGCTGCTGGTCGACGGGCTCGCCGCCGAGCGCGAACAGGGCATCACGATCGACGTCGCCTATCGCTTTTTCTCGACCGAGAAGCGCAAGTTCATCGTCGCCGATTGCCCAGGGCACGAACAGTACACCCGCAACATGGTCACCGGGGCGAGCACCGCCGACCTCGCGGTGATCCTGATCGACGCGCGCAAGGGCGTGCTGGTCCAGACCCGGCGGCACAGCTATCTGTGCCACCTGCTGGGCATCCGAAATCTGGTGCTCGCGGTGAACAAGATGGACCTGATCGGATACGACCGGGCGCGCTACGACGCCATCGTCGCGGATTACGCCGAGTTCGCCAAATCGATCGGGATCGAGGCATTTACCGCGGTGCCGATCTCGGGCTTCAAGGGCGACAACATTACCGCGCTTTCGGACAACACCCCGTGGTACACCGGCCAGCCGCTGCTCGCGCATCTCGAGACGGTCGAGCTCGATACCGAACGCGACGCGGCGCGGCCGTTCCGCATGCCGGTGCAATGGGTCAACCGCCCCAACCTCGACTTCCGCGGCTTTTCTGGGCTGATCGCGACCGGCAGCGTGAAGCCAGGCGACGCAGTGCGGGTGCTGCCCTCGGGCAAGACCAGCACGGTCAAGAGCATCGTCACATTTGATGGCGAACTCGATGTGGCGAGGGCCGGGCAATCGGTAACGATCTGCCTCGACGACGAGATCGATTGTTCGCGTGGCAACGTGCTGGCGCCCGCCGATCAGCCCCCGCAAAGCGCCGACCAGTTCGAGGCGACGATCGTGTGGATGGACGACGATCCACTCCACGTCGGTCGCGCCTATTGGATGAAGCTGGCGACGCAGACCGTCTCGGTTGCGCTGCAAGAGCCCAAGTATGAGATAAACGTCAACACCATGGAGCATCTGGCGGCCAAGACGCTGACGCTTAACGCCATTGGAGTTACCGAGATCACCACCGACAAGCCGGTGGTGTTCGAACCCTATGCCGATAACCGCACGTTGGGCGGGTTCATCCTGATCGACAAGGTGACCAACCGCACGGTCGGCGCGGGGATGCTCCACTTTAGCCTGCGCCGCGCCCAGAACGTCCACTGGCAGGCAACTTCGGTGGGCCGCACCGAACACGCCGCCCTCAAGAACCAGACCCCCAAGGTGTTGTGGTTCACCGGGCTTTCCGGATCGGGCAAATCGACCATCGCCAACGAGGTCGAAAAAACCCTCAACCTGATGAACCGCCACACCTTTTTGCTCGACGGCGACAACATCCGCCACGGGCTCAACAAGGACCTGGGGTTCACCGAGGCCGACCGGATCGAGAACATCCGCCGGATCGGCGAAGTGGCCAGGCTGATGGCCGATGCGGGCCTGATCGTGCTGACCGCGTTCATCAGTCCGTTCCGCGCCGAGCGCCAGATCGTGCGCGAAATGCTGCCCGAGGGCGAGTTCATCGAGGTGTTCGTCGATACCCCGCTCAGCGTCGCCGAGGCGCGCGACGTCAAGGGCCTTTACAAAAAGGCGCGCGCGGGTGAGCTCAAGAACTTCACGGGAATCGACAGCCCCTATGAAGCGCCTGAGCATCCCGACATCGTCGTGAACACCGTTGAGATGACCCCCGAGCAGGCGGCTGAGCACATCATCCGCCAGATCCTGCCGCTTAAATGAGTGACGATGGCCAGCTTGCCGCCGAGCTTGCCCAAGCGGCAGGGGCAATCCTGCTCGAGGTGCGTCGCACCAGCGTGTTCAACGAAAAGGCGCTGGGCAAGGCCGGCGACCAGACCGCCAATCAGTTCCTGATCCACGCGTTGCGCCATGCCCGGCCCGACGACGGGTTGCTCTCGGAGGAAAGCAAGGACACCTCCGAGCGCCTCGGCAAGGACCGCGTGTGGATCATCGATCCGGTCGATGGCACCCGCGAATACGGCGAAGGGCGGACCGACTGGGCGGTGCATATCGCGCTGGCGGTGGGCGGTGTCCCGGCAATTGGCGCGGTGGCGCTGCCGGGGCTGG
>JANMQW010000249.1:0-2977 GCA_031370725.1 Novosphingobium sp. | reverse complement strand
CAGTGATCGGCCATAATTCACGGTGTTGGTGGCGCGGCGCATGTAGGCCTTCCACGAATCCGACCCGCTTTCGCGCCCGCCGCCAGTCTCTTTTTCGCCGCCGAACGCCCCGCCGATCTCCGCGCCGCTGGTGCCGATATTTACGTTGGCGATGCCGCAATCGGAGCCTGTGGCAGAAACGAAGCGCTCGGCCTCGCGCAAATCGGTGGTGAAGATTGCCGAGGAAAGGCCCTGCGGTACCGCGTTGTTGAGCGCGATGGCCGCGTCGAGCTGGGCGTAGCGCATGACGTAGAGGATCGGCGCGAAAGTCTCGTCGAGCATCGGCCCGGCTTGCTCGGGCATTTCGACCAGCGCGGGGCAGACGTAAACTCCCGGCAAGTCGAGCGGGTCGCCGCCATGCAACGTCCCGCCATGGTCGCGCGCAGCCGTCAGCGCACGCTGCATCGCTGTGCGGGCTTCCGCGTCGATCAGCGGGCCGACCAGCGTCGCCTCGTCACGTGGATCGCCGACCGTCACCGTGGCATAGACTGCGATCAACCGCACAACGAAGGTGTCGTAGATGTCGTGGTGGACGAACAGGCGGCGCAACGAGGTGCAGCGTTGGCCAGCGGTGCCGATCGCAGCGAACGCAATCCCGCGCAGGGCCAGATCGAGGTCGGCGCTGGGGCAGACCACCGCGGCGTTGTTGCCCCCCAGTTCGAGCAGAACCTTGCCGAAGCGTTGCGCCACGCGCGGACCGACGTAGCGGCCCATCGCCACCGATCCGGTCGCCGAGACAAGCGCCACGCGGGGATGATCGACCAGCGCCTCACCGGTCTCGCGCCCACCCTGGATCACTTGGGAAAGCCCCGCCGGAGCATCGCCGAACCGCGCCGCGGCGCGCTCAAACAGCGCCTGCACCGCCAGCGCGGTGAGCGGAGTCTTTTCCGACGGCTTCCACACCACCGCGTTGCCGCAGACCAGCGCCAGCGCTGCGTTCCACGCCCACACCGCCACCGGAAAATTGAATGCGGTGATGATCCCGACCACGCCGAGCGGGTGCCACTGCTCCATCATGCGGTGATCGGGGCGTTCGGAAACGATCGTCAGCCCATGGAGCTGGCGCGAGAGGCCGACCGCGAAATCGCAGATGTCGATCATCTCCTGCACCTCGCCCAGCCCCTCGCTGACGATCTTGCCAGCCTCGAGAGTGACGAGCGCGCTGAGCGCATCCTTGTGCGCGCGCAGTTCCTCGCCCAGCAACCGAACCAGTTCGCCACGGCGCGGCGCGGGGACGGTGCACCATTGTGCAAAGGCTGTTTGAGCGGTTTCGATAGCGGCTGCGACATCCGCCGGCGAGGCGGTGCGAACGCGACCGATTTCGCTGCCGTCGATCGGGGTCACGGCGGGGAGATTGCCGTCGTTGCTCAACGAGACGCCTAGTTGATCGAGCAAGTCGGTAACGGCTATCCCCACGCTCATCCCTCCACCGTCGCGACCAGCTCGCGCTGCTCCGCGCGACCCATCGCGATCAGGAACGGGTCCGTCGCCTGACGCGCGGCAAACCCGGCTTTGTCCACAATCCCAAGCCACCTGTTCGCCACCAGCACCTGCCCGATCGCTCCGCCCAGCGTGTCGCCGGGGCCGAGCAGGACGATCCGGTCGGGCGCGAATTCCTTGATGCCGACGCTGAGCGAACGGGAAAAGTCGTAGGGTTCTAGGATCTGGGTGGTGAAAGTGTAGCGATGCATCGCCTCGGACGTGGCGGCTTTGGCACGCCAGATGCGGCCCTCGCCATCGATCAGCGGAATACGCGGCGCGCTAAACCATGTCGCGGAAAGCTGTTCCAGTGCGCGGCGGCTGCTTTGGGCCATCAGCGGGGTGTGGAACGGCCCGTGTCCGGCGAGCCGCAGTGGCGGACGGGCGGGCAATGGGGGCAGCGCGGCCAGGAGCGTGTCGAGCGCTGCGTTGGTTCCCGCAACCAGCAGCATCCCGCCCAGTTCGATCGATCGGTATACGCCGCTGATTGCGATCGCATGATCGACTTCGACGCGCAGTAAAGGCTCAGGCCGCCATTCTTCGCCGACCAGCGTCAGCAGCACCTGCCCGCCCGGCTCGCCGGTGCCCGAATTGATCCCCATCGCATCGGCAATCGCGAAACCATGCTCGGGCGAGACCGCTCCGGCGCAGGCCAGCGCGGTGTACCAGCCCATCGAATTGCCGCAGACCGCGACGACTTCGCTTTTGGCCGGGTCGAGGGAGAGGAAATCGAGCAGGCTCGCGGTGTAGATCAACGGGGAGGCGTTTTCGCCGGAGCCGTGGCGTTTGGTCGAAAAGCTGGGCGCGCTATCGAGAGCGGTCACTGCTTCGGAACCACCATCCTCGCGGCTCCGGTCGAAGGTGGCGAGCAATTGGTCGCCAGCGTGGTGGCGTGCGAGGTAACCCAGCTCATTCGCCCCATACGTCCCGCGACCGGGGCACACGACCAGGACCGTTTCCCGCGTCATCGCGCCAGCAGCGCCAGCGCCGCCGCCACAATCGAATCCCGGCTGGGCAGCGTGTATGTCGCGGCGCGGGCGAGTGAAATGAAGCTATCCTGCGCGGCGATCCTCGTCACCTGCTTGTCGGCTGCGCGTTCGGCGAACAGCGCCATAAGCGCTTCGCTTTGCGACCCCGTAACGCGGCATTCGTCGACGATCAGGATGCGTCCACATGGCGCCACCGCATGGAGCAGCGCCTCCTCCGCCAGTGGCGCGAGCCAGCGCAAGTCGATCACACGGGCCTTCACGCCTTGATCCGCCAACAGCTTCTCCGCCTGTCGCGAATAGAAATACCCGTTGCCGTAGCTGACGATGGCGAGGTCGGTTCCGTCGCCGTGCACCCCGATCTCGCCGATCCGCAGCGGGTTCTCGCCCGGCGCTTCGTAGGGCGCGGTCCACAGTCCGTCGCCCGGCTCGTGCAGATCGCGGGTCATGTACAGCGCGATCGGTTCGACGAA
>JANMQW010000248.1:0-7674 GCA_031370725.1 Novosphingobium sp. | reverse complement strand
CGCCCCAACGCCGATTTCGGCCAGACCGGGGCCGGGCTGGTCGCGCGGATCCCGTTCCTCGAACAGGTGGTGTGGATCGACAAACGTGTGCTCGATGTCGATATGGAGCGCCAGCAGGTGCTCTCGGTCGACCAGCGGCGGCTCGAGGTCGACGCCTATGCTCGCTTCCGGATTATCGATCCGGTCAAGATGGTGCGGACCGCCGGGACCACTGAGCGCGTTTCCGAACAGCTCCAGCCGATCCTCAACTCGGTCTTGCGTCAGGAACTGGGCAAGCGCAGCTTTGCATCCTTGCTCACCGCCGATCGCGGCGAAGCGATGAAGAACATTCGCAACGGGCTTGACCGCGAGGCGCGCGAATACGGCGCGCAAGTGATCGACGTGCGGATCAAGCGCGCCGATCTGCCCGATGGCACCCCGCTCGAAAGCGCCTTCCAGCGGATGCAGAGCGCGCGCAATCAAGAGGCGACGACGATCCGCGCGCAGGGCGACAAGAATGCCCAGATCACCCGCGCCCAGGCACAGGCGCTGGCTTCCAAGACGTATGCCGACAGCTTTGGCAAGGATCCCGAATTTTACGATTTCTATCGGGCGATGCAGAGCTACGACGCAACCTTCGCCTCGAAGGACGGCACCACCTCGATCATCCTTTCGCCCGATAACGAATATCTCAAGCAGTTCCGCGGGAAATAAGTGCGCCCAAAATAATCGAAGGGCGCCGCGGCCATTCAAACGATGTTAAGGCGAAACGGCGTGAATCCGCGCCGGGACGACCTTTCCGGCAGGTTCGATGCCGGTGACCGAACAAAGAGGATTTTGTCACGTGCGATACGCCTATGGTGTCACTTCCGCCCTTCTCCTCGCCGGCAGCGCGCTGGCGCTGGTCACCGGTAACTCTGCGGGCGCGCAGGTCGCCCAGAACGATGCGCAGCAGATGGCGCAGGTGGTTCCTCGCAGTGGGGCCCCGGCCAGCTTCGCCGATCTTACCGCGCAGCTTCAGCCCGCGGTGGTCAACATTTCCACTCGCCAGCGGATCAAGGTCCCGGCCCAGGGCGGCAACCCGTTCGCGGGTACCCCGTTCGAGGGTCTGTTCGGCAACCCTGGTGGTCAGGGCGGCGGCAGCGGTGGCAACGGCGCCACGCGTGAGGCCCAGTCGCTGGGTTCGGGGTTCATCGTCTCGCCCGATGGCTATGTCGTGACCAACAACCACGTCATCACCGCCGACGGTCAGGGCGAGATCGAATCGATCACCGTGACGACGCCCGATGGCACCGACTATCCCGCCAAGCTGATCGGCCGCGACGCCGCCTCGGACCTGGCGGTACTCAAAGTCAGCGGCAGCAAGCCGTTCCCGTTCGTGCGCTTTGGCGATTCGCGTCAGGCGCGGGTCGGCGACTGGGTGATCGCGATCGGCAACCCCTTCGGACTGGGCGGGACAGTGACCAGCGGGATCATCTCCTCGGTCTATCGCAACACCGGGAGCGGCGGCGCTTATGACCGTTATCTCCAGACCGACGCCGCGATCAACCGCGGCAACTCGGGCGGGCCTATGTTCGACATGAAGGGCAACGTGATCGGCATCAACAATGCGATCTTCAGCCCCACCGGGGGCAGTGTCGGGATCGGCTTCGCCATCCCAGCCGAAATCGCCGGGCCGATTGTAGACAAGCTGCGCGCCGGACAGTCGATCGAACGTGGCTACCTGGGGGTAGGCATTCAGCCGCTCAACGAGGATCTCGCAGCCAGCCTCGGCCTGCCCAAAAACCGCGGCGAGTTCGTGGGCACGGTGGAGCCCGGCCAGGCTGCGGCGCGCGCCGGGCTTCAGGCGGGCGACGTGGTGGTCAAGGTCGACGGCAAAGTCGTTACCCCCGAACAGACGCTGTCGTTCATCGTCGCCAACGAGGCACCGGGATCGCGCATCCCGATCGAACTCATCCGCGACGGCCGACCGATGACGCTGACCGCCACGGTCGGCAAACGCCCGAGCGAGGAAGAACTCGCTGCGCGCAACTTCGGAACCGACGAGCAGACCAATGATCAGTTCGGTGCGACCAAGCCCGCTCCCAGCCAGCAGGGCGTCGTCGAAAAGGCGGCGGGTGTCGCAGTGACCGAACTTACCCCCACGATCGCGCGCCAGCTAGGCTTTCCCGAAGGGATCGCGGGCGTGGTTATCTCGGCGGTCGATGATTCGTCGGACGCGGCCGCCAAGGGCCTGCGCCGCGGTGACGTGATCCTTTCGGCCAACAACCGTCCGGTGCGCTCGAACACCGATCTCGAATCCGCGATCAAGAGCGCGCAGGGCGGAAGCCGCGGGGCGGTGCTGCTGCGCGTCCAGCGCCGCGGCCAGCCTGCGATCTACGTTCCGGTGCGCCTGCGCTGAACCGCTGCAAGCCCCGTGCTCCCTCCCGGGAGTGCGGCCTTGCGACCGGCGGCCCCCGATCCGCGACAACCCGTAAATTAAATCGTCTGCGCGTGGCAACTCTCACCGGGCTGCGGCGTTTAGGGCAGGTCAACCCGCTTGTTTCAGAAGGTTACCTGCCATGACTACGCATACTGCCGACACTACCACGCTCAATACGCTGATCGCCACGCTGCTCGACAGCGTCGATGGCTATACCAAATCTGCACACGACGTGAAGGATCGCGACCTTGCCGATCGTTTCAATGCACGCGCCCGTGAGCGCCAGAGCGCGGTTTCCGGGCTTCAGGCCGCAGTCGCCCGGCTCGGCGGCAACCCCGAGGATGACGGCACTTTGCTGGCCGGTGCCCACCGCGCGTTCATCAACCTCAAGGAAGCCGTCACCGGAACCGACGACCAGGCGATCATCAACGAGATCGAGCGCGGCGAGGATTACCTCAAGGGTAAATTCGAAGCAGCGCTCAAGACCGTCGATATGGCGCCCGAAGCGCGCGCGGCAGTCGATCAGGCGTGGACTTCGGTCAAGGCCGGCCACGACGAGATGAGCGGCCTCAAGCACAACCGCGAGCGGGCCGAGAGCTACCGTGACGGCCAGCGCGATGCCGATGCCGCCAACCAGCAGGAATATGCGGCGGAGAGCGATCGCACCCGGCGCGACGATCAGATCGTCTGATCGCGACCCTCGATTGAACAGGGCGAAGCCCCGGTCGGAAACGGCCGGGGCTTTTGCTTAAACATTTGCGGGTAAGCAGCGTGCCATGTTCGGAGGTCGCACATCGCAGGTTTTCACCAGCCGCTGGAAGGCGTTAATCTGGTCGGCAGGCGTGCTGGCCACTGCATATTGCTCGATACCTGCGGCCGATGATGACAGTGCTGCGCCCAGCGCCAAACCCGCCAACCCGGGTCAGCCAAGCGAACGGGAAACGCAGGCGCGCGAGATCATTAAGAACCTCAACAGCCTTGGCGAAAACTAAGGCTTGGATGGGCTACTCCGCCCCACGGGGGGTGTCGTCCTCGATCCCGTCTTGGCCGTAGAGCCCTTCCTCATCGTCGTCGCTGCGCTCGCCACGGAACGCACTCATGTCGATCCGTCCCGAGGAGGCCATCTGGTTCATGTGATCGACCAGATCGGGAGTGCCATCGCCGGGATCGCCGCCAGGAACTTTCTCGCTATCGGAAAGGCCCTCGCCGCGCCCGCGCAGCGCCTCATCGGCCAGGGTCTGGGCCTGTGCGCCCTCGTCGTCCTGTTCTGAGTTATGCGCTTCGGGCGCAAGGTCGGCGTTCATGCGGGGATCGTCCATGGTCGGCTCCGATAACTGTCTGTATCGATTACGCTCCGGCCGTGCGGACGTTCCCCATCAGCGCGTCGGAACCGGCACCTCGCCTGTATAATCGTAAAACCCGCGTCCGGTCTTGCGACCAAGCCACCCAGCCTCGACGTATTTCATCAGCAGCGGGGCGGGGCGGTATTTGCTGTCGCCGGTGGTGTTGTAGAGCACGCGGACGATATCGAGGCAGGTGTCCAGCCCGACGAAATCGGCCAGTTCGAGCGGCCCCATCGGGTGGTTAAGACCGATCCGGCAACCCTTGTCGATATCGACGATGTTCGCAGTGCCTTGGCCGAGTACGAACACCGCCTCGTTGATCATCGGCAAAAGAATGCGGTTGACGACGAAGCCGGGCTCGTCCTGTGCCTCGACCACTTCCTTGCCGAGTGAGCTCGCGAAGGCTTTGGTCCGGGCGACGGTTTCGGCGCTTGTGGCAAGGCCGGGAATCACCTCGATCAGCCCCATCACCGGAACCGGATTGAAGAAATGCAGCCCGATGAACCGCTTGGGATCGGGGCTCGACGAGGCCATCCGGGTGATCGGGATCGAGCTGGTATTCGAAGCCAGAATCGCCCCTTGCGCGAGCACCTTGCCCGCTGCCTCGAAAATCTTGCGCTTGATCTCTTCCTTCTCGGTCGCCGCTTCGATGATCAGTTCGGCCTCGATCATCGGCTCGTAATCAGCCACCGCAACGATTCGCGACAGCGTCGCCTCGGCATCCGCGATCGACAGCTTGCCGCGCCCGACCAGTTTGCCCAGCGCCTTGTCGATCCCGCCGCGGCCTGCCTCGGCATGAGTGAGGTCGAGGTCGGAAAGCAGCACACGCATGCCGTGCTGGGCGACGGTCTGGGCAATGCCCATTCCCATCTGGCCCGCGCCGATAACCGCCACTGTCTGCATTGCCATACCCCTTGCCTCAGGAAACGGCGGGCCTAGCCCTGTCTCTTCGCAGGTGCAATATCAGCGGTTCGCGCCGGGCACCCACTGGACATCGCCCGCACCGCCCGCGTTGATCGCGCGGGCGAGCACGAACAGATAGTCGGACAGGCGGTTGAGATAGCCCAGCGCCTGCGGATTGGTCGGCTCGGATTCGGCCAGCGCGGTGGCGGCGCGTTCTGCCCGGCGGGCAATCGCACGGGCGAGATGGACGCGCGCCGCCGCCTCGCTCCCGCCGGGCAAGATGAAGCTGGTCAGCGGGCTGAGCGGCGCGTTGGCCGCATCGATCGCTCGTTCGAGCCAGTCGACTTGCGCGGCGACGGTGCGCAGGACCATTTCCGATGGCTCAAAATCCTGTCCGCCAATCTCCCCCAAAGGCGTGGCCAGATCGGCGCCGAGATCGAACAAGTCGTTCTGGATGCGGCGCAAGTTGGTCAGCGTTGCGCCGTCCACCGCCAACGCAGCGAACCCGATCGCGCTGTTAAGCTCATCGACCTCGCCGATCGCGGCCATCCGCGGATCGTGCTTGGCGCGGCGCGAGCCATCGACCAGCCCGGTGGTGCCGTCGTCGCCGGTGCGGGTGTAAATCTTGTTGAGTTTGACCATGGGCGACGCTGTAGGCGACCCGCCGTCCGGGCGAAAGCCTACCTGTTGAACAGCATCAGCAGCGCGACCACCAGGATTGCTGCTGCCTGGTACTTGATCCGCGCGAACATCATCTTGTTCTGCTGCAGTTGCATCGGCGTCGCCCCGCCGCCGGGCGTGGCCAGATCGTCTTTAGATGTCTTGAGGAACGCGATGATCCCGCGAACCAGCGAGACCACGACCATGATCGCAAGACCGATGATTACAAGGACGAGGAGTGTGTTTCCCATGCTTCGGAATATAGTCCTTCGGACAGCGCAATTCCAGCAGGAAACCGCTTGGCGCGCAGGGCATCTGCCAGCGCGAGGCCGTTTTCGCCCGCAGCGCGGCGCTCGGCCAATCCCGGCGAACGCTTGCTCTTGGCGAGCTTGGTCCCGGCAGCATCGACCAGCAGCGGGTGATGATGCCACACCGGCACCGGCAGCCCAAGCAGCGCCTGAAGCTGGCGGTGGAGGTGGCTGGCAGCGAACAGATCCATCCCCCGCGTCACGCATGTCACCCCGTCGGCCGCGTCGTCGAGCGTGGCGGCGAGGTGATAGCTGGCGGGCGCGTCCTTGCGCACCAGCACCGCGTCGCCAAAGATTGCGGGCGTGGTGCGCTGGATACCGAGACGTTGGTCAGTCCAATCAAGCGGCCCCGCCAGCGCGATCGCCCTGGCCATGTCAATCCGCCACGCAACGGGGCCATCCCCGTCCACCCCTCGATTGCGGCAGGTGCCCGGATAGAGCGGACCATCGGGGCCTTGAATAGTCGCTACCTCGGCTATCTCCGCACGGGTGCAGGTGCATGGATAGAGCAGACCCATCGCCCGCAAAGTCTCCGCTGCCTTCGCATACGAAGCGAGCCGGGTTGCCTGTGCTGGCACTTCTGCAAATCCCAGCCCCAGCCAGGCAAGATCGGCGCGGAATTCGGTGGCCAGTTCCGCCCGGCTGCGCGCGCCATCGATGTCCTCGATCCGCAGCAGGCAACGCCCGCCACCCGCATGTGCGACATCGTGCGCAACCACCGCGGCATAGGCGTGGCCGAGATGGAGATGCCCGTTGGGGCTGGGGGCAAAACGGGTAATCACAACCTCTTGCCTCCTAGCTGTCGTGTTGCGGTAACGAAACACCTGCAAGGTGTAAGGCATAGCGGGCAGCGCCCGGTCTTGACGGGGCGCGCCCGCGCATGGTCAAAGCCCGATTGCCGGAAGGGAGGCACCAGCGGGACCATGTTCCATCCCGAACTGATCGAACGCGCCGCACGCGCGCGCCATGCCGAGGGGCTGGCAGCCGATTCGGGCCGCAACCTGGCGGCCTGCCCCGCGCTGGTGCTCAACGCAGATTACACCCCGCTGTCGTACTATCCGCTGAGCCTGTGGCCGTGGCAGACCGCGATCAAGGCGGTGTTCCTCGAACGCGTCGATATCGTCGCCAGCTATGATCGTGAGGTCCACTCGCCCTCGCTCGACATGAAGATCCCCTCGGTGATCGCGCTGCGCCAGTACGTGCGGCCAAGCGAATTTCCCGCATTCACCCGCTTCAACCTGTTCCTGCGCGATCGCTTCGTGTGCCAGTACTGCGGCGATCCGCACCACCTGACCTTCGACCACGTCGTCCCGCGGCGGCTGGGCGGCAAGACCACCTGGGAAAACGTCGCCACCGCCTGCGCCCCGTGCAACATGCGCAAGGGCGGGCGTACCCCCAAGCAGGCCCGGATGCGCCTGGCCGTCGAACCGGTCCGCCCGACCAACTGGCAACTCCAGGATCGCGGCAAAGCGTTCCCGCCCGGCTATCTCCACGAAAGCTGGCGTGACTGGCTGTACTGGGATGTCGAGCTGGAGGCGTAAGGGCGAGGATCTCACATCGCGGTGCGCACACTCAGCAATTCGGGGAAGAACCCCAGCCCGAGCACGCGCTGGAGATAAGGGACGCCTTCGGTCCCGCCGGTGCCGCTTTTGAAGCCGATGATCCGTTCGACGGTTTTCAAATGCCCGAAGCGCCAGCGCTGGAAGTGATATTCCAGATCGACCAGCTTCTCGGCGAGCTCGTACAGGTCCCATTGGCCCTCGGGATCGGCATAGACCACCGCCCACGCCGCTTCGACCGCCGGTGAGGCTCGGTACGGCGTCGCCAGATCGCGCGCCAGCACTTCGTCGGGGATCGCCAGCCCGCGCCGCGTCAGCAGGCGCAGCACTTCGTCGTAAAGGCTCGGCCGCGCGAGTTCGGCGCGCAACCCGTCCGCCACTTCGGGGGTGTCGGTATGGCTGGCGACGTGTGCCGGATCGCGCCCGCCCATGATGTATTCCATCATCCGGTACTGCGCCGACTGAAACCCGCTCGATGAGCCCAGGTGCGGGCGAACCGC
>JANMQW010000231.1:0-6624 GCA_031370725.1 Novosphingobium sp. | reverse complement strand
TCGTCAGAATGAGGATGACCGACCAACGCATGGCGGCTCTTAGCAACTTAATCCGAATCCGCTTGGCCCGCGCCACAGCGCGTTGTTCGGCGCTCGGAAGCGATATCAGGAATGCTTCGTAGGTTTTCATGATGCCGACCGATCATCCGCGTCTGCTGCGCCCCTATGACGTCGCCGCAAACGGTCCCCCTCAGTCTCGCTCAACAGTTTGGTTGTTCGACGAAAGCGACTTGAGATCTGGCCTTTTCGGCCGCGGATTTGCGCGCGAGCGGATTTCGGTTCATGCCGCGCCCGAAGCCCCTTCGGTGATCGGGCTTTTCGCCGATGCCGCATAACCGGGAGGTGGAAGACTGGCCGACAATGACGCGATCCGGCCCCTAGGTGATGGTCCCTCGCGTGGTCTCGCCGGGTTGTTCGTGCTCCACCGCGCCGAACTGCTCCGCTTCCTTTCCGCGCGTTGCGGCAATCGCGACGAAGCGGAAGATCTGATCCAGGAGCTTTGGATCAAGGCCGAAAGCGCAGTTTCAGGTCCGATCGCCAACGGGCGCGCCTATCTCTTTCGGATGGCAAACAATCTGGTGCTCGACCGCCACCGCGCCCATCAGCGAGCCATGGCGCGCGATCGGACGTGGCTGCGCGAAGGTCCGGGGGACGAAGGCGATGTGCTGCATCGCCCGGACCCCGCCGAGCCCGCCGACGAAACCGTGGCGCGCGATCAGGAACGCGCGGTAATCCAACAGGCGATCGCCACGTTGCCACCGGGCGCCCAGCGCGCGCTGCGGCTCCACAAGATCGACGGCTATCCCCAAGGCGAGGTCGCCGCGATTATGGGAATCAGCCGCAGCGGAGTGGAGAAACATCTCGCCCTGGCCATGCGTCATTTGCGCGATGCGTTGCGCGACTGTGGATTTTTCACCGAAGCGGCGTCTTATCCGCAACAGGGCAAATCCAGCATAAAGACTGCGGGGACCGTCGAGACATGAGCGAAGCAGCGGCCAGCATCTTCGAAACCGCCGCCGCGTGGCACGTGGCGAGCGAGAACGACGCCATGGACTGGGACGGCTTCACCGCGTGGCTCGAAGCCGATTCCCGGAATGCCGCCGCTTACGACGAAGTGGCGATGGCCGGTTCGCTGCTCGATACCCATCGCGAGGCGTTCCGCGAAGGCGAAGCGGTCGCCGCCAACGAGAACGAGCCAGCGTCCACAACCCGCCAACGCCCGTGGATGCGATGGGGTGGGACCGCCATCGCCGCAGCGCTGATCGCGATGGTTGCCGTGCCGCAGTTTCGCCAGGCGACACCCACCGAATACGCGACGCTCGCCACGGCGCAAAGCATCGGGCTGGGCGACGGTTCGACCATCCGCCTTGCCCCGCACAGCCAGCTGACCATCGCCGGGCACCACGACGAGCAGATTACGCTGGCGGGGGGCGCCTGGTTTGACATCCACCACGATCCGGCACGGCAGTTGGGAATCACCGCCGGGCAGGTCACGATCAGCGACATCGGGACCAGCTTCGACGTCCAGACCACGGGTAAGCAGGTCAGGGTCGCGGTCGCCAAGGGTCGCGTTGCGGTCTCGTCGCCGGCGTTCGATGCTCCGATCACGCTCGCCGAGGGCCGCCACTTGCTGTTCGACGGGACCGCTGGCACCGCCCGCATCGGCAACGTCGCGCGCGAAGACGTCGGGGCGTGGCGGGCCGGGCGGTTGAGCTACGCTGCCGCGCCACTGTCGCTGGTCGCGGGCGATCTCGCACGCTATGCCGGGCTGACAGTAACGGTCGCCCCGGCCATTCGCGACCGGGAGTTTTCGGGAACGCTTGCTTTCGGCAATGGCAATACGGCGCTGCGAGACCTTTCCCAGCTCATGGGGCTTTCGCTGCGCCGCGAGCCTGACGGCGCTTATCGCCTCGATCGGACCCGCTGACGCACGCGATTCCGTGCAGCCGATCGACATTGCCGCGCGCACCCTGCCCCAGGCGATTGCCGAGCTGGCGCGCGAGACGCACGTCTCGATTGGTACCGAAGGCAGCCTGCCCAACAGGCCTACCCCCGTAATTCGGGGCAAACTTAGCATATCCGAAGCCCTCGCCCGCTTGCTCACCGACAGCGGCCTCATCGCCCGCCAGGTCGGAGCAACGGCATGGCGGATCGAACGCGTGACACCGGTTCCCCCACCCTTGCCGCGCCCTGCCTCTTCGCTCACCGCACCGCCGCCGACGACCGTTGGAACTCCGATCGTGGTAACCGGCAGCAAGCGCACCCAATCGCTCGACGAGGTGCCGATTGCGCTGAGCGTCATCCGGTTCGACGATCGCCGCCTTGGCGGCAGCGCCAGCAGCGATACCCAGACGATCGCCCGCGCCAGCGAAGGTCTGTCGCTTTCAGGACTTGGGCCGGGACGCAACCGCCTGTTCCTGCGCGGGGTGGCGGACAGCGCGTTTGGCGGAGAAAGCCAGACGACGGTGGCAGTCGTGCTCGACGAGGCGCGGCTGACGTATTCGGCACCAGATCCCGATCTGCGTTTGGTCGACGTTGATCGGGTCGAGGTACTCAAGGGGCCCCAGGGATCGCTCTATGGCACCGGCACGCTGGGCGGGATCTATCACATCGTCACCCGGCGCCCAGTGCTGGACGAAACCTCGCTGGTGGCCTCGGCGGGGGTCGAGAGCGTTGCCCACGGCGGCTTTGGCGGGTCGGGTTCCGCGGTGTTGAACTTGCCGCTCGGCGGTTCGCGAACCGGGCTGCGCCTGGTCGGTTATGGCGCCCGCGAACCGGGCTGGGTCGACACCGGCGGCCACCGCGACAGCAACGTTACCGATTTGATGGGCGCACGGTTCGCGCTGGCGGTCGAGCCCGGCGGTGGCTGGCGGATCGACCTTACCGGCGTCGCGCAGTTTCTCGATACGCGCGACAGCCAGTACGTTTACGCCGCTCACGTCCGCGCACGCCCGGCGCAGATCGCCGAACCGCACGACAACGACTTGCGCCACATTGCACTGCGCGCCGAACGTTCTGCGGGACCGGTGACGCTCGTGCTCAGCAGCGGGGTGACGTATCACGGCATCGACGATGTGCTCGATGCGACCCAGGGAACGGGCAGTTTCGGCCTGCCCGATCCCCGTCTGTTCGACGAAGAACGGCGCTATAGGGTGTTCGACAGCGAAGTCCGGGCACTCGGTTCGTCAGGCAGTATCCGCTGGCTGGCTGGCCTGTCTTTTGTCCGGGCCAAGCAGCACGGCGTGCAGACCTTGCAGGGGGCATCGGGAGCGGTGCTCACCCTCGACGACGATCGCCGCACCGCGATTGACAGCGCGGCATTTGGCGATGTCACCGTTTCCGTCTTTGGTTCGTTCGACCTCAACTTTGGCGCGAGATTGTTCCGGAACTCACAGCACGATGCGCGACGCCTGCCCGGTGGGATGGTCAAGCGCGAGACCACACGCACCGGAGTTACGCCCAGCGCGGCGCTATCATGGCATCCGCGCAGCGGGCGGCTGCTGTTTCTGCGTTATGGTTCGGCATTGCGCCAGGGCGGGGTCAATATTTCGCAGACCGGCGCGCCGGTTTTCCTCAAGGGCGACGAGTTCGCCACGATCGAGGCGGGGTGGCGCGAAGAGCGGACCGGCGGCGCGCGCATCGAGCTGGGCGTGTGGCATTCGTGGTGGGAGGACGTTCAATCCGACCTGCTCCGGCCAAACGGCCTGATCGAGACCGCCAACGCCGGAAACGCGAGGATTCTGGGTGCAGAGGCCAGCGTTTCGCTTCCCTTGGACAGCGGGTGGAAGGGCGAGGCCGGCTTGAACATCACCAGCGCCATGCTTTCGCGCAGTGAGCTGGGTCTGCGCCTCAATGACCGTCGGCTTCCGGTGGTTCCGGACTATGTGATCCGCGGCGCGTTGGGCAGAGCGTTTGCCGTGGGTGACGGCGAGGCGAGCTTCAAGGCTTCGCTGCGCTATGTCGGTCCGGCCCGGCTCAGCTTCGATCCGGTGGTTGATCGCCGGATGGGCAAGGTGCTCGAAAGCACTTTCGACGCGCAGTTTGCGAGCGGATCGTGGCTGTGGTCGGCGAGTATCGACAATATCATCGGGTCCAGCGCCGATACATTTGCCTATGGCAACCCGTTGCGGTTTGCGCTCACGCGCCAGCGGACGCCCCAACGCCCACCAACCGTGTCGCTCTCGCTTCAGCGACGGTTTTGATGCTTATTCTGCCGGTTCGAGGCTGCGCGAGAGGGACGTGCGGCCCTCTTCGGGGATCCACTCTCCGGTCTGGCTGTGGCCGGCGCTGTCGGAAAACCAGGCGGGTATGTGGTTTGCGCCGCAATCGACCGGATCCTGGATTGTCCAGAATGCGTCGGCGAGCTCGTCGATCTCGTATTCCATGGCGCGTCACTCTCCCAAGTATGCACCCCCTGTCGGCAGTGAAACCAATATACCGCACAAGCGGTTCCCGTTGCTAACCAATTCGCAAGTGCGCCGGTGCTAGCGCACGGCTTCACCGGGGATTATCATGCGTCACGAAACTTTTCCGAACGATTCGCGACCCTTGCGCGGTGTCGCCCCACGCGCCCAGCTGACTATCCTGTGCGAGGTGCGCCAGGGCATGCGGCCGTGGAAGATGGCGCGGCTCAGCGATCTGTCCGAGACCGGGTTCAAACTGGCATGGCTGCCCGATTACGATCCGGGCAAACCACTGCGCATCCGCATCCCCGGGATCGAGATGCTGCGCGCCAGGGTCTGCTGGCACGAGGGCAAACAACTCGGCTGCGCGTTCGAAAGTCCACTCCATGTCGCGGTGTTCGACCACATCGTCCGACTCGCGAGGTGAACCGCGCCTAGATGTGCAGTGCGCGTCCGTACGCGGCGAGCACGCTTTCGTGCATCATTTCGCTGAGCGTGGGGTGCGGGAATACCGTGGCCATCAGCTCGGCCTCGGTGGTCTCGAGCGTCTTGCCCACAACATAGCCCTGGATCAGCTCGGTCACTTCGGCGCCAATCATATGCGCACCCAGCAGTTCGCCGGTTTTGGCGTCGAACACGGTCTTGATGAAGCCCTCGGCCTCGCCCAGCGCGATCGCCTTGCCGTTGCCGATGAACGGGAAGGTGCCGGCCTTGACCGTGTAGCCGGCCTCCTTGGCCTTGGCCTCGGTCATTCCGACGCTGGCGATCTGGGGGTGGCAATAGGTGCAGCCGGGGATGTTGTTGCGGTCCATCGCGTGGGGGTGAACGTCCTTGTTGCCGAGTTCGGCGGCAATCGCCTCGGCAGCGGTGACGCCCTCGTGGCTGGCCTTGTGCGCGAGCCACGGGCCCGGCGTGCAGTCGCCGATCGCCCACACGCCCTTGACGTTGGTCCGGCCGTAATCGTCGATTGCGATGATCCCGCGTTCGGATTTGATTCCAAGCGCTTCGAGACCGATGTTCTCGGTGTTTGCGATGATCCCGACAGCGACGATCACATGGCTGAAATCGCCCTCGACGACTTTTCCGTCCTTGCCCTTGATCTTGGCCTTTACGCCTGACGCGCCGACGTCGATGCTCTCGACCCCCGCGCCGGTCAGGATCGTCATGCCCTGCTTCTTGAGCGCCTTCTCGAGAAACGCGGAGACGTCGGCGTCCTCCACCGGCACCACCCGATCGAGCATTTCGACCACTGTAACTTCGGCGCCCATGTCGTTGTAGAAGCTGGCAAACTCGATCCCGATCGCGCCGCTGCCGATGACCAGCAGCTTGGTCGGCATCTCGGGCGGGACCATCGCGTGGCGATAGGTCCAGATGCGCTTGCCGTCGGCCTTGGCGAACGGCAAATCGCGCGCCCGCGCCCCGGTGGCGACGATGATATGCTTGGCTGCGAGGGTCTCGGTGCCCTTTTCGCCGGTTACTTCGAGCTTGCCCGGCGCGGTAAGCTTGCCGTCGCCCATGTGGACCGCGATCTTGTTCTTCTTCATCAGGTGGCCGATGCCCTGGTTGAGCTGCTTGGCCACCCCCCGGCTGCGCTTGACCACCGCGTCGATATCCGCACGAATGTTGTCCGCCGCCAGCCCATAGTCCTTGGCGTGCTGCATATAGTGAAATATCTCCGCCGAGCGCAGCAGCGCCTTGGTCGGGATGCACCCCCAGTTGAGACAAATCCCGCCCAGCAACTCGCGCTCGACGATCGCGGTCTTGAGCCCCAACTGCGCCGCGCGGATCGCCGCGACATACCCGCCGGGCCCGGAACCGAGAACGATGAGATCGTATTGGTCAGCCATGCGTTACCCCCGAGTCGCTTGGATGGAGCGTGGACCACTTGGACCACAGTATAGAAGAAAAAAAACAGTCTCCGCCGAGCCTGTTCGAGCAGGCGTTTCGCGCGGAGGAGAAGCCGGTGATCACGCAATTCCCATCGCACAAACACGCGAACGTAGGAAAGTAAAAGCCCTCACCCGTCGCCCCATCAGCGCTCGTTCCGAAGCATCGTTCTTGGACGCTCCCCCTCACCAAACTTCGCTAGACCGCTACGCGGCCAAGCTTCGCTATCCTCTCCCGCGAGGGGAGAGGAGAAGTGCAGCGTTGCCTTCGAGAGCCCCTCTCCCCTTGCGGGAGAGGGGTTGGGGAAAGGGGTTTCGAGCGATGCGAGAACAGC
>JANMQW010000192.1:0-2600 GCA_031370725.1 Novosphingobium sp. | reverse complement strand
GTGACCACCTCGTCGCGGCATTCCTGCCCGCCGGGGACCGAAACCAGCATATAGCCCGCGGGAAGTACCGCGTCGCATTCATTCGAGTAGCCTTGGGAGTAGCCCTCGCCCGGGGGAGACGATCTGCGGTCTTCATAGCGGCGGCTGTCTTCGGCGCGGTCAATGACGGCCCCGGCAATTGCGCCCACGGCGGCTCCGGCGGCAGTTCCGAGCAGACGGTCGCCACGGCCCGCGATGCGGTTGCCGATCAGCCCGCCGGCTGCTCCACCGATCAATGCGCCACCCAGGCCGTCTTCGCGGCGGCGACCGTATCCCTCATAGTAATCCGCGGGCACCCGATGTGGGCGGATCGATCCGGCATACAGCCCGCAGCGCTCGGCGAGCGCGCGATCAACCGGGAACGCAGCCTGGACGGACGGCACATAGTTGGCCGGATAAACGGGGTAATCCATGTGGCGCTCGTGGCGGGCGTATGCCGGGGTGGCGGAAAGCGTCAGCGTGAGGCCGATCCCGGTTAAAATGGTTCTGGCGCGCATCGGACGAATCCCCTGTCCAGCGGCGACCTTATGACGCCGCGCTTTACCAGTTAGCTACCATCGCAAGCCGCAGCCCGCCAAGGGCCGGGCCGGGCGGACCCGCGCAGTGTCCCAATTCGGGCCTAGATTCGCGTGGCGAGAAGTGCCGCCAAGGCCTCGATCCCGCGTGCGTCTTCTGCATCGAAACGCCCCGGTTCGGGGCTGTCGAGATCGATCACTGCGATCACCGTGCCGTTGCGCAGCACCGGCACAACCAGTTCGGATCGGCTATCGGCGTCGCACGCGATATGCCCGGGAAACGCATGGACATCGGGCACTGACTGGGTTTCGCCCCGGGCTGCGGCAGCGCCACACACACCTTGGCCAAACGCGATGCGGATGCACGCCGGCTTGCCCGCGAACGGGCCGAGCACCAGCACGCTGCCCTGTACCCGGTAAAACCCGGCCCAGTTGAGCCGCGGCACGAATTGCCAGATCAGCGCTGCGACATTCGCCATGTTGGCGACGCCGTCGGTTTCGCCGGCAGTCAGCGCATCGGCGGCGGACACGAGCTCGCGGTAGAGTTCGGGCTTGGCCAGGTCGGCGCTCGCGGTGAAATCGTACATCGCTGCCAGCTAGGAGCGGAGCGGCGCGCGAGCAAGAGAGTTGCGGACTGCAACTGCCGCGATTACCCCTCCGCCTGAACAACGGGATAAAATCGCAATGCTGCGCAAGATCGCCTTATGGATCATCGGTATCGTCGTCGTCGCGGGAATCGCGATCTGGCTCGTCACCCGCCCCGATACCGGCAAGCTCAGCGAGGCGCAGCTGTCGGGCCCGCATCCCACGCTCGCCAAGGCCAATGCCCAGACGATCCCGACGATCGTCACCGCCGATCCGATCGGGTGGAAGACAGGAGAGGCCCCCGTGCCTGCTGCCGGTTTAGCCGTCAGCCGGTTTGCGATGGGCCTCGATCACCCGCGCACGATGCTGGTATTGCCCAACGGCGACGTGCTTGTCGCCGAAACCAACAGCCAGGCGCGCCCGGCCAAAGGCATCACCGGTATCGTGATGAACTACATGATGAAAAAGGTCGGCGCGGGCGGGGGTTCGCCCGATCGCATCCAGTTGCTGCGCGATGCTGACGGAGATGGCGTGGCCGAACAGAAGATCCTGCTGCGCAGCGGTCTCAAGTCGCCGTTCGGGATGCAGCTGCGCGTGACCGCCGAAGGATCGCAACTGCTGATCGCCAACACCGATGCGGTGCTGACTTTCGCGTTCAAGGTGGGTGAAACAACGCTGACGGGCGATCCGGTCAAGCTGATGGACCTGCCCGGCGACGGCAACCACTGGGCGCGCAACCTGCTCTTATCACCCGATGGCAGCAAGCTGTACATCACGGTCGGATCGTCCTCGAACATCGCCGAAAACGGGATCGAGAAGGAAAAGGGCCGCGCCGCGATCCATGAATACGATTTCGCCAAGAAGACTCACCGGATTTACGCCGCGGGTCTGCGCAATCCCAACGGGATGGACTGGAACCCAGCCTCGGGCGAGTTGTGGACGGTGGTCAACGAGCGCGATCAGCTCGGCTCGGATCTCGTCCCCGATTACCTGACCGACGTGCCGTTCGGCTCGCATTATGGCTGGCCGTGGGTCTACTGGAAAGACAACCTCGACATGCGGGTCAACGAACTCGCGCCCGAATACACCCTCAACTACATCCGCAAGCCCGAATACGCGCTGGGTAGCCACGTTGCCCCGCTCGGGCTGGTTTTCGCGCACGGCGGCAATCTGATGGGGCCGCGGTTCGCCAATGGCGCGTTCATTGCCCGCCACGGCTCGTGGAACCGCAAACCGCTATCGGGCTATGATGTGGTATTCGTGGCGTTCGACGCACGCGGCAACGCGTCACCCCAACCGCCTGTGCCAGTGCTCACCGGGTTCCTTTCGAAGGACGATCGCGCGCACGGGCGTCCAGTGTGGGTGACATGGGCCAAGGACGGCGCGCTGTTGATCAGCGACGACACCGGCGGGGCGATCTGGCGGGTCGTCGCGCCCGGCGCGACGCCATCGGCAGCAATC
>JANMQW010000172.1:0-5134 GCA_031370725.1 Novosphingobium sp. | reverse complement strand
TGATTACCAATCTGATGGATTCAGCCGGTGCATTGCGGCGTTATGCCGAGCCCGAACGCGCGCGCGAACTCATCGCCGCGGCACAGGCCAATGGAATTGGCGTGATGGGAATCCGAGCGGTGCAGGCCGGCGCGCTCACGGCTGCCATCGATCGCCAGCTCAAGCCCAGCCACCCCGAAGCAAAGGACTATGCCCGCGCCGCCCCGTTCCGCGCGCTCTGCAGCGAACTGAAGGTCGCTCCGGCGGTCCTGGCGCATCGCTATGCCCTCGACATAGCGGGTGTCGATACGGTCGTGCTCGGGGTCAAAAACCGCGCCGAATTGGACCAATGCCTAGAGGCCGAAGCTTGGAGGCCAATCTCCGACGATTTACGCGCGCAGATCGATGACTTGGGATTGGCGGCGGCTGGATAATTTTGTCGGGGATGCAAACCACCTGCCTGGGTGGCGAGCAACCCGCCAGCGGCGCCCGGCGAGTCTTGAGCGCCGTTGATCGTGTACATGGCGTGCTTTCAGAACAGACTGGTTTGCGTGATTGTCTTGCCACCGGCTGGCAGGCTGAACAGCATGCCATCTTCGCCGACCACAATCGGCCCGCTGAAGTGCTTGGCAGCGTCGCCAAGGAAGGCAGGATAGAAGAACCGCCCCGGGATCGGCGGGACGATGTGGCTCAGCACCAGTTCCTGTACCCCGGCTTTCCTGGCCGCATCGGCCGCCACTTCGGGCGTGCTGTGATAGCCGACTATGTCGCGCGTGATCTGCGCGGTCTTTTTGATGCCCTTGGCGTCCAAGCCAGCGGTGATCAGCTTGACCAGGTCGGTTTGCAGCGCTTCATGCACCATTAGATCGGTCCCCTTTGCAGCGGCATCGAGCGAAGGCGAGGCAGCCGTATCGCCGCTGAAAACAACTGACCGGCCCTTGTAGTCAAAGCGATAGCCAACCGCAGGTTTGACCGGATCGTGGTTCACCGGAAACGTGGTGATCCTGACGCCATCCGCTTGATAGACCACTGCCGAGATTTCGGGGAAGGGAAACGGCTTTGCCGTCGCTCCGGCGGCGGCAGGCGGGGCAATGGCGGTACCGTGATGCGCGGTGCGATAGCCGTTGTCGATTGCATAGGCCGCGTTGAAGCCGGCGATTACCGCCTCGACTCCGGTCGGCCCATAGACCGGCAGCGGGGCGGTGTTGCCGCTCCCGGTCCAGCGGAGCAGCATCATCGGACCCATCCCGTCGATGTGATCCGAATGGAAATGGGTGAGGAACAAGGCTTCGATCCTGCCGGTGGGCAGCCCCATCAGTGAGATGTTGCGCGCGCCACCTTCGCCTGCGTCAACCGTAAAAACATGCTTGCCCGCGATCACCACATTGCAGGCGCCTGCCCGCTCGCGATTGGGCAACGGTGATCCCGTCCCGCACAGGCCCACGTGAAGCCCATCGGCCAGCCCCGCCGTCGCATCGCGTCCGACGCGCGACTGCACCCCGCGCTCGAACAGCGCCACGCCGATCTGGGGCTGGAATGACTTTATAGAGATACCTGCCGCGACGATCACCGCTGCGATCACCAACGAGAATTTCAGCCGTCGTGACACCTGGAACGCCTCCCCCGCATTTGAAGCGTGCATAAACAAATGGCAGTTATAGTGCCAGTTAATTCGCGTGTATTGCGATCCTCCGAGCAAGGCCGACTCAACTCTAGCCACAGTGCCGCCAATCACGGCGCAATCGAGATGGGGCGGCAGATGGGATTCGCACCCCACCCCAGCGACGCGACGCAGGTACTGGGCAACCGCTGTTGCAGCCATGTTGATCGTGGCGCTGCAGAGGTCATACCATCCTGGGAAACGGCACGACGCCGCGGGTGATGTGCGACTCACATAAAAGTGCAGGAACTGGTACCTCGCTGATCTTAGTTGCGACGGAACCCTGATGAACGACACAAACCATCTGCCTCTGGCGCCGCCAACCGCGGTCAAGGATCTCGTGTGCGGCATGACCGTCGATCCCGCGACCGCCAAGCATCATGCCCAGCACGACGGCACCACGTTCCACTTTTGCAGTGCCGGATGTGCGGCAAAATTTAGCGCCGACCCACTCCAATATCTGAGCGGCGCACCAAAGCCGGTGGTTGCCACACCCTCAGGGGCAATCTGGACCTGCCCGATGCATCCGGAAATTCGCCGCGATGGGCCCGGCAGCTGTCCAATTTGCGGAATGGCGCTCGAACCCGAAGAACCATCGCTCGATGACGCGCCGAACCCCGAGTTGGTCGATTTTACGCGGCGGCTGTGGGTGTCGACCGTTCTTGCGATCCCGCTGCTGGTCTTCTCGATGGGAGCCGACCTGTTCGGGTTGCGGCTGCTCAGCCCCGCAATGTCGCCCTGGGTTCAGCTCGCGCTTGCTGCGCCGATTGTGCTGTGGGGCGGGTGGCCGTTCTTTCAGCGCGGCTGGACGTCGCTGGTTACGCGCCATCTGAACATGTTCACGCTGATCGCCATCGGAGTTGGCGCGGCGTTCCTGTATTCGCTGGTCGCCACGTTCTTGCCGGGCGTGTTTCCGCTGGCGGTGCGGATGCACGGCATGGTGCCCGTGTATTACGAAGCCGCGGGGGTGGTGGTGACGCTGGTGTTGCTGGGCCAGGTGCTCGAACTGCGCGCCCGCGCTGCGACCGGCAAGGCGATCCGCGCGCTGCTCAACCTCGCGCCTAAGACCGCGCGGCGGATCGCCACCGATGGCAGCGAGGCCGAAGTGCCGCTGGCGCAGATCGTGGCGGGGGATCGCCTGCGCGTGCGCCCGGGCGAAGCCATCCCAGTCGATGGCGAGATTGCCGATGGAAGGTCATCGGTCGATGAATCGATGATCACCGGTGAATCGGTCCCGGTTGCCAAGACCATTGGCGATGCGGTCACCGGCGGGACGGTCAACGGCACCGGAAGTCTGGTTATGGAAGCACGGGCGGTCGGCAGCGACACGATGCTGGCACGGATCGTCCGCATGGTCGCGGCCGCCCAGCGCAGCCGCGCCCCGGTGCAGGCGGTCGCCGATCGTATTTCAGGTTGGTTCGTACCGCTGGTGATTGCGATCGCGGTCGCTGCGTTCATTGTCTGGTACACCGTCGGACCTGAGCCGCGGCTAAGCCATGCGCTGCTTAATGCGATTGCGGTGCTGATCATCGCGTGCCCGTGTGCGCTGGGGCTGGCGACGCCGATGTCGATCATGGTCGGCACCGGGCGCGGGGCGCAGGCGGGCGTCTTGATCAAAAGCGCTGAAGCGCTCCAAGCGTTCGAAACGGTCGATACGCTGCTGATCGACAAAACCGGCACGCTGACCCTGGGCAAGCCCAAGCTGGTCGCAATCGAGACCGCTGGCGGGATCGCCGAGGACGATTTGCTCGTGCTGGTCGCGGCGGTCGAGGCGCGGTCGGAACATCCGCTAGCTCATGCCCTGGTCAACGCTGCAGCCGAGCGTAAGCTGGCGCCAGGCGATCCGCAGGATTTCGCAGTCCAGGTCGGCATGGGGGTCAGCGCAACGGTTGGCGGACGCGCAGTCGCCGTCGGCAACGCCGCGCAGATGGCCCGCGTCGGGGTCGATGTCGGATCACTCCAGGCCACCGCCGACACGCGCAGTCGCGAGGGCGCGGGAGTCATGTTCGTTGCGGTCGACGGCAAGCTGGCCGGATTGGTTGCGGTCGCCGACCCGGTGCGCCCCGAAGCGCGCGCGTCGATCGAGGCGCTGCGCAAATCGGGGATCAAAGTCATCATGCTGACGGGCGACAACCCGGCGACGGCCAATGCCGTCGCGGCAATGGTCGGTGGTCTCGATGCGGTTCACGCCGCGATGAAGCCCGAGGACAAGGCGCGGATTGTGGGCGAATTGAAGGCAGCGGGTGCCAAAGTCGCGATGGCCGGTGATGGGATCAACGACGCGCCTGCGCTCGCCGCCGCCGATGTCGGCCTGGCGATGGGCACGGGCACCGACGTTGCGATCGAGAGCGCGGGGATAACCCTGACCAAGGGCGATCTCGCCGCCGTCGTCCGCGCCCGCCATCTGGCCAAGGCGACGATGGCCAATATCCGGCAGAACCTGTTCTTCTCGTTCGTGTTCAACGGCATCGGCGTGCCGGTTGCGGCGGGGGTGCTCTATCCGACTTTGAGCATTTTGATGTCGCCGATGTTTGCGGGTGCAGCGATGGCGGCATCGTCGCTCACGGTCGTTCTCAACGCGCTGCGGCTCAACCGCGTAAAGCTGTGACAGCGGGGCTGAACCGCGGCCGCATCGCAATGGTCGGCGCATGATCCATTACCGACGCCGCGCGCATCGTCGCCATGGCCATCGCCACGGGCTGTGCCAGCGCGGTATTTCAGCGATGCGCCCTCGTCGTTGGATAACCTCTCCGATCCTTTCTGATTGCTACGGCAGGCCCTCCACCCTGTTAGATTTGACCGTTGTTGACGAAATTTCCCAACCTTAGGCAGGGGCAATTCCGGCGTGCTTGCCCGAAGATCATGCGGGAGAACGACTATCGGCTATAACAACCGCCGCGTGTTTATACGGCAGCACGCCAGTGGCACACCCACCCTCGCAGACTTCGGAGTCGCGGACGAGACGATCGACAGCGTCCCCGACGGCCATGTCCTGGCCCGGGTCGATACGCTGTCGATCGATGCCTGGATCCTCACCACGCTGAGCGCACCGGGGATGCACGAGGCGGGCGATCTGGGCAGCACGGTGCGCGCTTTCGGGGTCGGCCAGGTGGTCGCCAGCGGCAGTGCGGACTTTGCCAAGGGCGATTGGGTCTACGGCTTGCTGTCGGCGCAGACCCACGCACTGTTGCCCGCTGCGCAGCTCACCAAGGTGGTGCCCGAACCGGGGGTCGAGCCCGGCGCGTACATCGGTCCGCTGGGGATCACCACCGGGCTGACCGCGTGGGTCGGGTTGGTTGCGGTGGGTGAGGTTCAGGCGGGCGAGGTGGTGCTGATATCGGGCGCGGCCGGGGCGGTCGGATCGTGCGTGGTACAGCTGGCCAAGGCGCGCGGGGCGCGGGTCATCGGGATCGCCGGCGGGCCGCAGAAATGCGCCTATCTGACCGATGTGGTCGGAGCCGACGTCGCAATCGATTACAAGCAGGGCGATGTGAC
>JANMQW010000170.1:0-10429 GCA_031370725.1 Novosphingobium sp. | reverse complement strand
CCCGATCGTGGTGTGGGATACCCCCAAGGTGCGCGATGCGGCGATCCTGATCGTCCAGTCGGCGTTCACCAGCGCCGGACAGCGCTGCACCGCGGCGCGGCGGCTGATCGTCAAGGGGACGCTCTATGACGCGGTGGTGGGCGAGGTGAAGCGTCTCGCCGACCGGCTGATTGTCGGCGCCCCGTTCGACGAGCCTGCGCCGTTCATGGGCCCGGTGATCGACAATGACGCCGCCGATGGCCTCACCGAAAGCTTCCTCTACTTGCTCGGTCACGGCGGCAAGGCGATCAAGCACATGGCCCGGCCGGTGGACGACAAGCCGTTTCTTTCGCCCGCGATCATCGATGTGACCGCGATGAAGGAACGCCCCGATGTCGAGCTGTTCGGGCCGTTGCTCCAGGTGATCCGCGTCGACGATTTCGACGCCGCGATCGCCGAGGCCAACGCCACCCGCTTCGGGCTGTCGGCATCGCTGATCGGGGGCAACCCGCAGGACTACAACCGGTTCTGGGCCAACGTGCGCGCCGGGGTGATCAACTGGAACCGGCCGACCAACGGCGCCTCGTCGGCCGCGCCGTTCGGGGGGGTCGGGCTATCGGGCAACCATCGCCCAAGCGCGTACTACGCGGCTGACTATTGCGCCTATCCCGTGGCGTCGAGCGAGATGGATCAGCCGCGCGCCAGCATCGGGGTCGGCCTGCGCGATGGCTGAGAGCTTATCCAGCGATCAGCAGGTCGAACTGCGCTAAGCCGCCAGGTTGCGGTCTCACGAAAACCGCAAGGCGCGATGACCCGCGCGATCCGACCAGCCCGCTGGTGCCCGCCTGGCGCAAGCCATATCCGGCCTTGGCGGCAATCGCCCGATAGAACGCCAGCACCTCGCCCGCGGGCACTGGCGCGGTGAAACTTGCGCCACGCGCCTGACATCGCCCCCCGGCGTTGCCGACGGCTTCGCGCAAGTGGGCCTTGGGATAGATCGGCAGATCGCCGGGCAGGCGCAGCGCCCACTCAAGGTCTTTTTCGAGGTTTGCAGGACAGGCCGGGTCCAGCACTCGCGCGCGTTCAGCCAGCAGGACCGCGTCGCATCCTTTACAATCCTCACCCTGGGCCACCGCCGCTGCTGTGGCTCCGGCGGTCAAGCCCGCGGCTTCGGCCCGCGCCAGGACGATTGTCTGTGGTGCAAAGTCGTCGGGCGGGAGCGAGGCATCGAGCGTACCCGGGTCGGCCATCACCGCGAACCGCTTGTCGAGCGAGACGAGATCGGGATCGGTCAGGATCGGCGCAGTTACCGCCTGGGCAATCGCGGGGTCGGCTGTGCCCTGAGCGGCGACCGGATCGGGCCGGGCGCAGCCGGACAGGGACAGCGCCGCCAGCGTGGTCAGACCAGGTAAGAAAGATCGGGCGAACACTCGCCGCTATTACGCGCATACCGCTTAACAACGCGAAAAGGCCCCGGATTTGTCCGGGGCCTCCGTTGGGCGCGGGAAGGGATTACCGCGCCCGATTGCGTGTCGACGTACCTTAGCGGCAGCGCGACGAACTGTTGCGTTCGACCGAGCGACCGAGCAGCGCGCCGCCCGCAGCGCCCAGGATCGTACCCAGCGTGTTGTCGCCACGGCCCGCGATCGAGCGACCGAGCAGAGCACCCGCGGCGCCGCCGACGATCAGTCCAGTCGTGCCGTTTTTCTTCTTGCAGTAATACCGGCCGTCGTTGCCACGCCAAACTTGATTGTTGTTGTAGTACGGCTGCTGGTTGGAGTTGTTATAGTACGGCTGCTGATAGGTGTTCTGACCGTAGTACCCTTGGTCATAGCGCGAATCGCCGCGATTGCGATCGCGGCGGTGTTCCCAGCGGTCGCCCTGATCGTCGTCGTCGTCGTGATCGCGATAGACCATCGACTGGTCGGAGCTCGCGGGGTGCCAGGTTGCAGCGGCGGCGGGCAGGCTGGCCGCGAGCATGCCGGGAAGCGCCAGCGCGAGGGCGGCGGTACGGAGAGAGGTGTTCATCGGAATTCTCCTCTTAGAGGTGGTGACCAACCCCAACGGGGATTGGCTTCACGTTCATACCTACGCCCCCGAACCTGAACGAACGGCAACCCCATCGACAGGATTGAAGTTTGCGACGAAGCGATCCTCGACAGTGCCGGATCGACCTGCCAAGCGCCGCGCAATGTCATCCGCCCCCACCCGATCGAGCGGACTGCCGCTGGCGCTCGTCGCCTATACGGTGTGGGGTTTCCTGCCGCTGTATATCGCGCTGCTGCGCCTCGTCCCGGCATTCGAGTTGGTCGCATGGCGGGTGATCTTCACCCTGCCGCTGTGCCTGGGGATCGCCGCCGTGCGGCGCCAGCTCGGCGAGATTGCGCGCGCGCTGAAGGATTGGCGGCTGTTGCGGCTGCTGCTGGCGAGCGCAGTGCTCATCGCGATCAACTGGGTCGTCTATATCGCCGCGGTCAATCATGGGCACATCTACGCCGCGAGTCTGGGGTACTACATCAATCCGCTGGTCAACGTCCTGCTCGGCACCGTTTTCCTCGGCGAACGGCTCAATCGCCTGCAATGGGGCGCGGTGGCGGTGGCCGCGATCGGGGTTGGGGTGCTGTTGGCGGGCGCGCGCGACACATTGGGGATCAGCCTGGCATTGGGGCTCAGCTTTGGGCTCTACGGCCTGGTCCGCAAAGTTGCCCCGGTCGGCTCGCTGCCCGGGCTGACGATCGAGACGGTTCTGCTGCTGCCACTGGCGGTGGGGACTGCGATCTGGTTCGCGCATGGCGAAAGCGTCTCAAGCTTTGGTCACGAGGCACGCACCAGCCTGCTTCTGGCCGGGGCCGGGGTGCTGACCGCGGTGCCGTTATTGTGCTTTGCGCTGGCGGCACGGCGGATGGACCTGTCGACGCTCGGCTTCGTCCAGTTCCTAGCGCCGACGATCGCGTTTATCCTGGGCCTGACCGTGTTCCACGAACTGCTGCGCCCGGTCCAGCTGGCCAGCTTCGTGCTGATCTGGGCATCGATTGCGCTGTTCAGCTGGGATCTGCTGCGGCGGCGCGCTGGGTCAGCGAAGCCGCCAGCCTAGCGTTTCGCCCGCATGGAACGGGACCAATTGGGTGCCGTTCGCATCGATCGTCGCTGGCACAACCAGCTCGCCGCGTTCAAGCGTTATCATTCCCGCGTTGAGCGGCAGACCGTAGAAGCGCGGGCCATTGAACGATGCGAACGCTTCGAAATTGTCGAGCGCGCCCTCTTCCTCAAACACCGTGGCATAGCTTTCCAACGCGTAGGGTGCATTGAAGATACCCGCGCAGCCGCAGTCGGCTTCCTTCGCATCGCGGGCGTGCGGAGCGGTATCGGTACCGAGAAAATACTTTGCCGATCCCGATTTCGCCGCCTTGCGCAGCGCCAGGCGATGCTCCTCGCGCTTGACCACGGGGAGGCAATAGGCGTGCGGACGCAGGCCGCCTGCGAACAGCGCGTTGCGATTGAGGTGGAGGTGCTGCGGGGTGATCGTCGCCGCGACATTCGGCCCCGCACCGTCGACGAACGCTACGGCCTGCGCGGTGGTGATGTGTTCGAACACCACCCTGAGCGCGGGCATCTCCTGCACCAGCGGGATCAGCACCCGGTCGATGAACACCGCCTCGCGATCGAACACGTCGATATCGGGCGCGGTGACCTCACCGTGGACCAACAGCGGCATGCCGATTTTCTGCATCGCCTCAAGCGCGCCGCGGATGTTGGCCACGTCGGTCACGCCGTGCGCCGAATTGGTGGTAGCATTGGCGGGATAAAGCTTGGCGGCAATGTAGACACCCTCGGCAAAGCCCCGATGCAAGTCGTCCGGGTCAGTCGCGTCCGTGAGGTAGCAGGTCATCAGCGGGGCGAAATCAGAGCCTTCAGGCAGCGCGGCAAAGATCCGTTCGCGATAGGCAACCGCCATCGCGGTGGTGGTCACCGGGGGCGAAAGGTTGGGCATCACGATCGCGCGGGCGAACTGGCGTGCGGTGTAGGCAACCACGCCAGCCAGCATCGCCCCGTCGCGCAAGTGGACGTGCCAGTCGTCGGGGCGGCGGATAGTGAGAGTCGTCGGGTCGGGCATCGGCTTGCCATAGGCACGGCGTGGCCTATCTGTCACCCATGCCCGCAACCCGCCTGTTCGATCGTTCCGTGGTTCGACTTTCGCCCCTCGATGCGGGCGAGAACGTCGCTGGGTTCCTCCAGGGGCTCGTCACCAACGATGTTGCCGGCGCGCTGCCCGTCTGGGCAGGGTTGTTGAGCGCGCAGGGCAAGGCGCTGTTCGACTTTGTCGTCTGGCCCTCGGACGACAGCCTGCTTCTCGATTGCGAAGCCGATGTCGCCGAGGCGCTGGCCAAGCGACTGTCGCTGTATCGCTTGCGCCGCAAGATCGGTATCGCGGTCGATCCCGCGCTGGCGGTCCACTGGCGCGATCACACCGGCGATTGCGCGGCGAGCGATCCGCGGCTGCCCGCGCTGGGCGAACGCTGGCTGGCGCCGGTTGCAATTGACGACGCGCCCGCCGACGCCGCGTGGCTTGCCCATCGCCTGAAACTGGGCGTGTCCGAAGGCCGCGCCGAACTGGGCAGCGACGCCACGCTATGGCTCGAATGCAACGCCACCGAGCTGCACGGGGTCTCGTTTTCAAAGGGTTGCTACATCGGCCAGGAAAACACCGCGCGGATGAACTGGCGTCAGAAGATCAACCGCCGGCTGGTGGTCGTCCCGCTGGCCGACAGCGATCCCAAGCGCCAGCGCGCGGCCTATCCCGAGCTGGGGCTAGCGGTCGATCACCGGCGGGTGGAGGATATCGACTCCGGTAAGGCGCCGCAGTGGATGGGGATGGGCTGAGGTTATTGGCTGTGCTTCGACAAGCAAAGCATAAGCTGGCCTTGGAATTCCGAAAATAGTCCGCTCAGCCTGAGCCTGTCGAAGGCCGCGCGCAAACATCCGCCGTCATTCCGCCTTCGCGTGCGCCCGCGTAATCGAATCGATCAGGAACTGCTCGGCGGTTTGCCGTGCCGCCTCGCGCGGGAGGTCGAGCGTCTTGGCCATCGGTCCGCCCAGCAGCGCGTCGCCCAGCGCCATCAGAATGAGCGTCAGGGTCGAACGGTGCATCGTCTCGACACTTTCCACCGTCGGCCCCAGCCGGTCGACCAGGTCGTGAACCGCCTCGATGATCGGATCGAGCGCATCCTCGTTGCCTGACAGCAGCATCCACGAGGCGAGCGCGCCCGCGCCCTCCTTGTCGAACGCATCGAATGTCAGATCGACGATCTCGCGCGCCGAGCCCAGTCCCGCTCGCTGCGCCAGCACAGCATCCGCGATCGTCGCGCAGACGGTTGTGGAAAGATGCCGCGCCAGCGCCTTTTGCAGGCCGGAGGCGGAGCCGAAATGGTGGAGCAAATTGGCGTGGGTCCGACCGATTCGCCCGGCCACGGCCTTGAGCGTAACTGCCTGCGGGCCAAGCTCTATCAACAGTTCGCGTGCGGCTCCGACCGCCGCGGTGCGGCTTTCATCGGGGGACAGGCGTTTTCTTATTGACATTGATGTCAGTTAAACTATCGCGGCCCGCATGAACGCACCCTTCAAACCTGATACCGCCCTACGGTCAGCCGAACCGGCTCGCAAGGCCCCCACCCCTGCCGATCTGACGATCACCATCCGCGATCGCCGATTCGGGCGCGACACCAAGCCGGCTCGCTGGTGGCTCAACGGCGATCCCATCGGCAGCGCCTGGCACAACGCGCTTTCCGCCACTTTCCCTCGCGGCGAGGCCTTTTTCATCGAATCGGTAAAGGCCAACCGAGACGGTGCCGATCCCCGGCTCGCGGCCGAGATACGCGCTTTCGTGAAGCAGGAAATCAATCACACGCGCGAGCATCTTGCATTCAATCGTACCGCCAAGGAAGCCGGCTACGATCTCGACAAGATCGATCGTCGTGTCGCCGATCGGCTGGCGATGATCAGTGGTCGCGCGCCCATTATCAACCTGGCCGCGACGATGGCGCTCGAGCACTTCACCGCGATGCTCGCCAACGAACTGCTGTCCAATCCGCGCCATCTGGACGGCGGCGGCGAAACGTCGGACCTGTGGCGCTGGCACTCCGCCGAGGAAATCGAGCACAAGGGCGTCGCCTACGACACCTGGCTTCATGCCACCCGCGACTGGTCGAAGTGGCGGCGGTGGAAGCTCAAATCGCTGATGATGCTGATCGTCACCCAGACGTTCGTTACCCATCGCTTTGGCGACACCATCAACCTGCTTGCGCAGGATGGTCTTACCGGGCCTAAATGGAAGGCGAAAGTGGTCTGGTACCTCGTCGGCAATCCCGGCCTGCTGCGCCGTATCTTCCCCAGCTGGGCCTCGTTCTTCATGCCCGGCTTCCACCCCTGGAACCACGACGACCGCGTGCTGATCGGCAAGTACGAAAGCGAATTTTCCGACGCCGTAATGGCTTGAAGCAAGCTCCTCCCCATCGCCTTGCGATGGGGAGGTTCAAGTGATCAAGCCGCGCGCATCGCGGCCCAGGTGTCGTCACTCCCGTCGCAATCGCTCGCCGCGCCCAGATCGGTCGCATACTCGACCGATTCAACCTCGTGGCCACGGCCGAGGCTGAAACGCGAGACCACCTTGCCCGTCGGACGAAAGCCGACCTTGGCCAGCACCCGTCCCGAGGCCGGGTTATCGACGAAGTGCCCCGCGACCACCAGGCGGTGGCCAAGTGTCCGCGCGAGGCGCAGCACCGCGCGCGCGGCCTCGGGCGCATAGCCGCGGCCCCAGTGGGGGCGGGCGATCCAGTAGCCCAGCTCAGTACGGCCATCGTCATCGCGGCCCAGCCCGACACTGCCGATCAACGCGCCGCTGGCGGCGTCGCTGACGAAGAAGTGCGGCAAGCGTCGGTCCTGCGGACGTGCGGCGAAATCGCGCGCCTGCTCAGGTCCGTACGGCCATGGCGCGCGCGCCAGATTGCGCACGATCCCCTCATCGGCAATTAGCGTCAAAAGCTCTTCCCAGTCCTCCGGCCAAGCTGGCCGCAGAAACAGTCTTTCGCTGCGGATGAACACGGCATCTCTCCTCGTCTTCGGCCCTGCGAGCATAGGCTTAGCCCACCCGCATGACACTAGCGTTGCGCATTGCGCCGGGCGGCAAGCCCGGTGCGTTCGGCTGAGGGAGACGTGCAAAGAGGGAGACGGGCGGGGCCCCTCTCCCTCGATTGCCGGACCTAAATTGTGTCCGGCGGGGGCCATCCCGTCAAGGATGGCCCGTTATCGACCATCCGCTATTCGGCTGCTTCGGCCATCATCATGTCGACCGACACGTATTTGCGGCCAAGCTTGCCACCGTGAAATCGGACGCGGCCTTGGCCGAGCGCGAACAGGGTGTGATCCTTGCCGATGCCGACATTGACACCCGGGTAGACGCGGGTGCCGCGCTGGCGAATAATGATATTGCCGCCGATCACATCCTGACCGCCGAACTTTTTCACGCCAAGGCGCCGACCTGCCGAATCGCGACCGTTGCGCGAAGAGCCGCCTGCTTTCTTATGTGCCATCTCGAACTACTCCGGATTCTTATTCTGTAGCGGCTGCGGGGGCGGCTTCGGCGGCAGGCTTGGCAGCCTTCTTCACCGGAGCCTTCTTAGCGGGGGCTGCGTCGACAGCAGGGGCTGCTTCGAGCGAAGCCTCCACCGGGGCGGCTTCCTTTTTCGCTGCCTTCTTTTCCTCGCCGCCGATCGACAGGATGCGAAGCAGCGTCAGCTGCTGGCGGTGGCCGTTCTTGCGGCGATAATTGTGGCGCCGGCGCTTTTTGAAGACGATGACCTTTTCGCTCTTGGCCTGAGCGATGATCTCGGCCGAGACGATAACGCCAGCGACGTCCTTGATCTCGCCGCCGTCGCCGGCCAGCAGAACTTCGCCCAGACGAATCGTGTCACCGGCTTCACCCGCCAGCTTCTCGACCGCGATCTTGTCTCCGGCGGCAACCCGGTACTGCTTGCCGCCTGTGCGCAACACTGCGAACATTGTTCGGTTATCCATTTTCTGTTGCCCCGTTCCCGGGGACCTTATCCAGTTGCCCCGCTTCCGAGACAATGCCAGAGACCCCGCAGTCGCGAGGGGCTGGAAAGAGCGCCGCCGTTAAGCGAATCGCCCCGCGCTGTCAACCGCACCGCGCTGGGCTTGGCCAAGTTGCAGGTACAGGATTCGCCAAGCCCGACGGGCGTGCTATGGCCCCGCACGATGCGTGTCGCAATCCTCATTCCGCTCGTTCTGGTCGCCGCTTGTGCGAGCACTGGGACCACCCGCTACCCCTCGCTTGCCACTCGTCCGGGCGAGCGGGTGAGCGGCACTGCCGAGCCGGTTGGGCCCCCGGTTGCGCCCCCCGCAACCGCGCAGACCGGCAGCCGCCTGGCTCAGCTTCGAGCCCAGGCCCGCGCCGCCCACGCCCGTTTCGGCGAGCGTCGGGCGAGCGCTACCACGCTCTCGGCAGCCGCGCGCGGTGTCGCGGTGGGCAGCGAAGCATGGTCGGTCGCGCAAGTCGCGCTGGCCAGCCTTGAGGCCGCTCGTAGCGAGGCAATGATCGCGCTGGCCGATCTCGATTCGCTGTTTGTCACGGCCAAGATCGACGCGGTGCCAACCGAAGGGTCGGGCGACGTCGATGCGATCGGTGCGGCGCGAGAGGACGTGATCGGCCTGATCGGGGAAGAAGACGCGACCCTCGCTGCGCTCCGCGGTCGGCTGCGCGAATAGCGCTTCAGCGCGCCGCGCCAGTCCAGCGCGCTTTGTCGGCCCAGCGCGCCTTGTCTGCAAAGTCTTCGACGCGCGGCTCAACCCAGCGCCAGCCGGCGGAGGTGCGTTCGCGCTTCCAGAACCACGCCTCGCTCTTGAGATGATCCATCGCGAAATCGGCGGCGAGGAAAGCTTCGCGGCGGTGGCGGGCGGCAGCTGCGACGAGCACGATCGGCTGACCGGGAAGTAGCGAGCCGGTGCGGTGGACGAGGAGCAGGCCGTCGAGCGACCAGCGGTTGCAAGCTTCGTCGGCCAGCGCCGCTACCCCCGGCAGGGTCAGCGGCGGGTAGTGGCTGAGTTCGAGTTCGAGAACTGCGGCCTCGCCCGTTTCGGCGCGGACCTGCCCGATGAAACTGGCGATGCCGCCGGATTGGGGATGCGCCACAGCGAATCGCGCGAGCTCATCTGCGGGATCGAGCGGGGCGTCGAGCAAACGGACCTCTGACGGCATTGGCCGATCAACCTCCGCTGACCGGAGGCAGGAAGGCAACCTCGTCGCCATCGCTCAGCGTGGATGCGCCCAGCGCTCCGTTCACAGCCACCCGCACCTTGGGAGTGCGCAGCGCCACGCTCAGTTCCGTCTCGAACGAATCGATCAGCGCCGCCACATCCGCGCGGTAATCGACCGTCCGCTCGCCCTCCCCCGCCGCGTCCTGCAAGCGGCCGAGGAACAGCACGGTCAACGCCACCTCAGCCTCCGGTGACCGACATGTGCCGGGCCAGTGCGGGCGCTTCGCCGCGACGGTCGATCTTGAAGGCATGACGTTCGGGCTTGAGCAGCATCGCCCGGTCGAGCGCCGAATCGAGCGCACCGTCTTCGCCCGAGCGCAGCGCGGCACGCAGATCGACTTGGCCCTCGCCACCCAGACACATAAACAGTTGTCCCGTCGCGCTGACCCGCACCCGGTTGCAGCCGTCGCAGAAATTGTTTGTCAAAGGCGTGATCAGGCCGAGCCGTCCGCCGGTCTCGGCAACATCGAAATAGCGCGCCGGGCCTCCGCTGCGGTGGGCATTGTGGGTCAGCGTCCACAGCCGTTCGAGCCGGGTGCGGACGTGGCTGAGCGGCAGATAGTGGTCGAACCGGTCACCTTCGACCTCACCCAGCGGCATCACCTCGATCAGGGTGATGCCATGCCCTTCGCCGTGGGCCCAGCGGATCAGAGTCGGCAGCTCGGCCTCGTTAAGCCCCTTGAGCGCGACGGTGTTGAGTTTGACTTCAAGCCCCACCGCTTTGGCCGCAGCGATCCCGGCGAGCACTTGCGGCAGCCCGTCGCGGCGCGCGAGCTTTTCGAACAGCTCGCGGTCGCGGGTGTCGAGGCTGACGTTGATCCGTCGCACGCCTGCGTCTTTGAGTGCGGGCGCGAACTCGGCCAGGCGCATCCCGTTGGTGGTCAGGGTCAGCTCGTCGAGGCCGGAACCCAGTTCCCGCCCCAGCGCACAGACCAACTCGATCATGTCGCGCCGCACCAGCGGCTCGCCCCCGGTCAGGCGGATCTTGCGCACCCCGCGCGCGACGAACGCCAGCGCCACTTCGCGCAGTTCCTCCAGCGTCAACACTTCCGCCTTGGGTAGGAAGGTCATCCGCTCGGGCATGCAATACGAGCAGCGCAAGTCGCAGCGGTCGGTGACC
>JANMQW010000157.1:0-3121 GCA_031370725.1 Novosphingobium sp. | reverse complement strand
GTGCGCGCCGCGCGGACCACCTCCCGCACCGCCTCGACCCCGCGCTTGTGGCCGATCGCGCGCGGCAGGTGGCGCTGCTTGGCCCACCTCCCGTTGCCATCCATGATGATCGCAACGTGGCGCGCATGAGGCGGCGTGCCGCCGTCTGCGGTCGCAACCTGCTTGGGCGCCGCGGCGGCCCGCAGGGTCACTGCCCGAGAATTTCCTTTTCCTTGTGCGCCGCCACATCGTCGGCGGCCTTGATCAGCTCGTCGGTGAGCTTCTGGACCTCGGTTTCGGCGCGCTTGCGCTCGTCTTCCGAAATCTCGTGCTTCTTCTCGTCCTGCTTGAGCGTGTCCATCCCGTCGCGGCGGACGTTGCGGATCGCAATCCGCGCCTTTTCAGCATATTGGTGTGCCAACTTGGCAAGTTCTTTGCGGCGATCCTCGGTCAGATCGGGGATCGGCAGACGCAGCATCTGGCCATCGTTGATCGGGTTGAGCCCCAACCCGGCCGAACGGATCGCCTTTTCGACTGGGCCGACGTTGGTTTTGTCCCACACCTGGACCGACAACATCCGCGGCTCGGGCGCCGAGACCGTGGCGACCTGGTTGAGCGGCATCGAGGCGCCGTAGACCGTCACCATGATCGGATCGAGCAGGCCAACGTTGGCACGGCCCGTGCGCAGACCAGCCAGATCGCTGCGCAACGCCTCGACCGCGCCCTTCATCCGGCGTTCCAAGTCTGACTTGTCGTACTTGGCCACTTTCAGCTCTCCTGCTGCTGGACGATCGTCTGCACACCCTCGCCGCGCAAGACGCGCGCAAGGTTGCCCTTTTCACGGATCGAGAAGACCACGATCGGAATCTTGTTGTCGCGACACAAGGCCACCGCGCTGGCGTCCATTACTTTAAGGTCCTCTGCCAGGACCGTGTTATAATCAACTGTATCGTAACGTTTTGCATCAGAATTCGTCTTGGGGTCGCTGTCATAGACGCCGTCGACGCTGGTGCCCTTGAACAGCGCGTCGCACTTCATCTCGGCCGCGCGCAACGCCGCGCCGCTATCGGTGGTGAAATAAGGTTCGCCAACGCCTGCGGCGAATATCACAACGCGGCCCTTTTCGAGATGCCGTTCGGCGCGGCGACGGATCACCGGTTCGCACACTTTATCCATCTCAATTGCGGACTGGACCCTGGTCGGCAGCCCGCACTGCTCCAGCGCATTCTGCATCGCCAGCGCGTTCATCACCGTGGCGAGCATGCCCATGTAGTCGGCCTGAGCGCGGTCCATGCCCTTGGCCGCCCCTGCCATTCCGCGAAAGATGTTGCCCCCGCCGATCACCAGGCAGATTTCCAGCCCGGTGTCCTTGGCCGCCTTCACCTCGCGCGCCAGTTCGGCGACGAAATCGGGATCGATCCCGAACTGCTGGTTGCCCATCAGCACTTCGCCCGACAGCTTGAGCAGGATGCGCTTGAACGGCTTGAGCTTCATGTCGGGGGAGTCTTTCCGCGGGCTGGCGGGACCGTTACTACGCCAAGCTCAGCCCGTCACCCCCGCGGACGTTCGATGCCGCGGGGATGACGGTGAGCGGCCAGTGCGACCTATTTCGCTGGTTCGGGCAACTTGAGGCCCGCAGCCTCGGCGACTTCGGCGGCGAAATCGCTGACCTTCTTCTCGATGCCTTCGCCCAATTGAAATCGGACGTAGTCCTTGAGCACGATCGAAGCGCCCGCGGCCTTGCCCGCCTGCTCGACGACCTGGGCGATCGGGGTCTTGTTATCCATCACGAACACTTGGCTGAGCAGCGCGTTGTCCTTGGCAAACTTGGCGGCAGCGCCATCGGCCCGCTTGGCAAGGATGTCCTCGGGGATCTGCTTGCCGTTTTTGGCCGCTTCCTCGATCGCCTTGTCGAGCGCGATCTTGCGCTCGCGCTCAAGCACGGCGGGATCGAGGTCGGCGGCAGAAAGCGCCTGCGGGAAAGCGGCCGCGATGTGCATCGCGATCTGCTTGCCCAGCGCCTCGAGCGCGGCCTTGTCGGCTTCGCTCTCGAGCGCAACGAGCACGCCGATCTTGCCCAAGTTGGGCGCGGCGGCGTTGTGCATGTAAGGCACGACCACGCCGTTGCCGACCGAAACCGACTTCATCCGGCGGACTTGCTGGTTCTCGCCGATCGTCGCGACGTTGTTGGTCAAGGTATCGCTAACCGTGCCGCCGCCTGGATAAGCCGCCGCCTTTAGCGCCTCGACATCGTCGTTGGCCGAGTCCAGCGCGACCTGGGTGGTCTTGCGGACGAAATCCTGGAACTGCTCGTTCTTGGCGACGAAATCGGTCTCCGAATTGACCTCGACCGCGACCCCGCGGGTGCCGTTGACGGCCACCCCGACCAAGCCTTCAGCAGCAGTGCGGCTCGATTTCTTGGCGGCGGCGGCAAGCCCCTTGGCGCGCAGCGAATCGACCGCGACCTCGATGTCGCCGCCGCTCTCGTCGAGCGCCTTCTTGCAGTCCATCATGCCCGCGCCGGTGCGCTCGCGCAGCGTTTTCACGTCAGTGGCGGTATAAGCCATTGCGTCTATCCTCTTGAATCTGATGAGCAGCGGGACCGGAGCCCCGCTGCATAACTTGGCGATCAGGCCTCGGCGGGTGCCTCGGGAGCGGCCTCGGCGGCGGCAGCTTCCATTGCAGCCTCGGGAGCAACTTCGGGCGCTGCCTCAGGAGCGGCTTCGACCGCAGGCTCAGCCATCGGCGCGTCCATCGCTCCGATATCGACACCCGAAGCAACCACCGCCTCTCGCCCACCCTTGGTCGCCGCGGTAGCGATCGCGTCGCAATACAAGCGCACCGCGCGGCTGGCGTCGTCGTTGGCCGGAACCGGGAACGCGATGCCATCGGGCGAAACGTTCGAATCGAGGATCGCAACGACTGGGATGCCCAGGACGTTGGCTTCCTTGATCGCCAGCTCTTCCTTGTTGGCGTCGATCACGAACATCACGTCGGGGATGACGCCCATGTCGCGAATTCCGCCGAGCGACAGCTCAAGCTTGTCGCGCTCACGCGTGAGCTGGAGGATTTCCTTCTTGGTCAGCCCGGTGATCTCGCCCGAAAGCTGCTCGTCGAGCGTCTTGAGGCGCTTGATCGAGTT